>NZ_JABKCA010000052.1 GCF_013166655.1 Lentimicrobium sp. L6 | reverse complement strand
CACACTGGCACAATAACGTCGGTATGACTGGCACAATAACGCCGGTATATCCACTTTGGCTTTTAGGTCTTTTAGCTTCCTCAGCCACTTGTCAAACTCTGCTGTTTTTTCAATAAAGAACATAAGTATTGTATCTACTTGGATACAAAGATAGGTATTTATTTTGAATTCAATATTGAATTTATAGTTTTTCGGAAGAGGGATGTATTGGTAGCCTTTTTTTTACCCGGATGCAACGCCAATATTTTGACCGAGAATAAGGTGTTTTATGATAGCCTAATGTTGGTTCTTATCAAGAATATCGCAAGAAACGAAGGGTATTGCCAAAGAAACCATTCAATAAAATAAGTATACTCCTTTCTAAGTACATACTAAATCGGGATATAGTTCAAAATAGACTTCACGCTGAAGCTTGCGGAATACTTAGAGTGCTGTTTATTACAAGCAGTCGTTTTTGTTAATTGTATATAGCCTTTATTCCCGATGGTGGGATATCTGTCATTTTCGTGTTTGTTTGTAAGTTTAATTAATGCTTTAAACCTTTTTCCAATCTGTCGAGCCTTTTAATCAATCCATTGTCAGGGTTATTATTTTTTAAAATATGTTTAGCCCTACATTTTTTTGCTAACAGTTGTAATTTTCGTACATCTTCTAATTCGGTTGTATTGTAATCAATATTGAAATTTAGAACTGATAAAGCATCTGAAAGAAAAAATGAATTTTTATCTAATCTGACTATATAATTATCAATTACTTCACGCCACTTCTTTGGTCTTTCAGCAATAAGCAATATCATGAGTTCATGCTTAATTAAGCTATTTGATTCATTTATGGCTTTGTCTATTAAAAGTGGTCCAATCTTAATAGAATATAGGTCATCTTTAAAAAATTTCACAACATTTGTTGGCACAGATGATAATACAGCCATTTTTTTTTGAATTGGGTCTTCAATATTAAAATCGTCTTCATCTAGATGAAATCTCGTACCCTCAAATGCTACATCCCCCTTTTCAGCAAGTAATGGAGATAATACAATTAATAATTTGTTTATTTCATTCCAACCTTGAATAATTTTATTTAGTAACTCTTTTTTGAGATTTGCATCTGTAACGAAGTCACTATTTCTCAACGCCCTAGAAGTAGCAGAAATTTGACGCATTAAAACTAAGAAAGAATAGTCTCTCATTACAGAGTTTATAACTTGATTGTAAGGTCTAATTTGATTATAGTTCTTGTCTTGGTATCTGTCTTTAACTTCATCAGGAAAGCCTGAAGAAATTACATTGTCTCCAATTTTTGCTTCTTCTTTCTCCAAAGTTGGAATGTCAGGATTCCATTGAATCGCTTTATATGGGTTCAAATCATTCGGAATTTTTACTTTACTTCTAACTATATTTAAAGTTTCTTTTAAGTCCTTACTTAGTATAATAAGAGCATCTTCTTTATTTCTATCTATACCTGTATAAAACTCAATTATCTCAGGATAATCGATGTATTTTTTTTCGTGATAAATTGTTTCACGAAATTCTTTGTTCATATTCATTCTTTGAGCAATAAAATAAAATACCCAATAAGAATTTTTAAAATAGTTAGAAGATGCACTTGTACTTCCAATGATTGAATTAGATTTCAGAGCATTTAGAAGATAATCTAAATCGAGTGTAATATAATTGTCATTACAGAACTTAGTTAACTCTTCATTAAAGTATTTGTCACTAAATTCAAAATCTTCTCTTAAAACTAACAACTCACATAAAAATCCTAGAACAAAGCTACAGTCTTTTACATCTGGCTTTTCGTCATGATAAGTTGGTAAATCGAAATCTTGAAAAATTCCATTTAAAATTGTTTCTAATAATTTTGTTCTGTTAATTGGGCTGTAATCATCAACCATTTTTGAACTTGCTCTCAAAATTGAAATACAGTTTTTAACTGTACGATGCATATTCAAAGTTTCTAAATCTTTTGTAACCTTAGTTAGTGTAGTTTCACTGTCTTCAATAAATGACTTCGATTTTGCGTATGTAGTTACAACTTTTCTGACCTCCGTTTGTGGTAAAGGGAGCAGATATAACGAAATGAATTCTCTTCTTATTTCAACTTTGTCATCTTCATCAGTTTTAATAAAGAAATTATTACCGAGAGTATTTAGAAGGATTAATGGGATGTTTTTGTACTCATCACATATGTTTTTAATCATCTGCATAATACCTTGTTCTTCAAAACAAACAGAATCTAGGATCAAACAATCAATATTTTGGATGGTTTTAAAATAATAATTTTGAGCTTCATTAAGAAAATCCTTTGCTATCTTATGCTTCTTAGATTTCTTAGAATCAATATAAACAAATGTTTTACCCGCTTTCCAAGCATTCAATTTTAAATAATGGGCTAATGAAGTTAGCCCAAATTCTGAAGGTGCTTTAATTATGATGTTATTTGGTTTTTCAATAATAGATTTTAAATATACCCTATGTTCTCCATTTTTTGTAGGATTAGCTGGGATTTCGCGTTTCGAACTTATAATGGGGTCTATCCAAATGGGGCTTTTTTCATTATATGTTTTAAGCGATTCATTTAAGTCTTCTTTAAGTCGCTTTAACACTATATCTATTTCTTTAATTTTTTCTTTTGGACTACTTAAAGGTGAAAATTCAGAAATAAATAAGTTAAGTTTTTCTTCTAATGCTTTTTCAAATATATCAACTGATTCAAAATCAATATAAATACCATCGTTGCTAATTCCTGATTTAAATTGTTTTACTTTTTTATGTTGTTCTAAAATCTCATCAATTTTGGGATTGTTTAAATCAACATTCTCTTTGCCAAAAAAGAACAAAATTCTCGGCAATGAATCTTTAGAATTTTTTTTACGCTTTATTGCATCATTAAATTCGTGCTCAGTACCGCTGCCTGCCTTTTTAGTTGGATGACCAAAACGATTTTTCATTATTCCAAGGAAAATATCGTAATTTGATTTTCTAATATATTCATCAATAATTTCTTGCCCATTTTGCCCCATATCTGGTAAGACATCATATTCCCACATAAAGGGTTGAAAATTGATTCCTAGATGTTTTGCTAAACCAGTATTTATTTTATCCATTACTGTTTGGCAAATCTCTCTTTCAATTTCACAGTCGCTTGGCGATGAAATAAAGCATTTGAATATTTTTAGTGTTTCCATGTCCTCTCAGTTATTATATAAATTAACTTTGTTTAGTTTGTGTCTTCTATCTCCTATGTAATCAGCTGTATTAGTAGTGTTATTCATTAATCACCAAAAATGTTTTTGCAAAAAAAAAAATCACTACCCCAACCCAAGCCCAATCAAATACTCCTCAGTCTGCATAGTTTGCTGTTTCCAAAATAAACCTCTATCTGCCTTACAAACTCCGGTGGTTTTATAAGTAATGTTTTTGGTTCCTTTGGGAACTGCTATGGTTTGAATAAGGCATTGATCGCCTAAAAGCGGCTTGTCATCTGGGTTTAAAACCCAAGTGCAGAAATTAGAAGCTATCCCTGCAGATTGAATGATGGGGAATTTCAGGCTATAGCTAAACTTGCCCACGAAATTGGCATGGGAGGAAAGCTGGATTTTCATATCTGCACCAAAAGTGATGATTTGCGGCAAGAGAGATTGTGATAATTCAGCAGGAAGAGTAGATGAGAAATTCCCTCCTCCAGAAATGGCACCCTTAATTCCTAAATCCACCTTAATGACTTCCTTAAATGAGGTATTGGGTAAAAGGTCGATGGTTTGTGGTCCCTTCTCTACAAATTCTGCATGGTATTGTAACTCATCTACTTTAGCAGAACCCGAAAGGCGGATGGCACTAATGGTATGCATGATGAGGTAGATGTCTTTGTTTTCAAATAGAACTTGTAGATCGGCAGGAATAGCTTTGTTAGCGTAAAAATAGAGTTTTTTGAGGTCTTTTATTATAGGTTCATTCCCTATTCTTACCTTAATGCCAAGAACTTCTCCTGGAGTTTCTGTTGGCGTAATCTGTGCAAAACCCATGCTCTGATTTAAGGGTGTGTCAATATCAAAGTTTAAAGGTTTGTCTTCTTCAAACTCAAATGTTTCTTCAAAATACTTCATCATGAATCGATTGAGGTTAATAATTCCCCCAAATTTAGAAAATATATCATTACATAAGGTACGTATAAGTAGAATATTCTCATAAAGTTAGTAGATTCTCTTAGTAAAGATTAAATTGAGAGACGTATTTTGAGGAGCTTAATAATGAAAATCAGAGTAGAAAGTCGGCAGGGGATATAAGTTTTTAATAGCATGCTCTGGCCGACTTAAAAACTTTGGTGGAATATATACCCACGGCTTTTAAGCCATGGGTATTTGTTTGGATTTTAGGTGTTTAAAATCATTAAATATGGGCTTCCAACTTCAAGTCCTAATAGTTTATTTCTTTCAGCTTAATTTTCTATTACCACAAACGCTATTTTTTGCTAAACATATTCATCGGAAGAAGGAATTGAGCTTGTACTCTCCACTGCCATTCTGGACCAAAATCGGGGCGTACTACATTATAATATAGTTGTGATTGAAGGTTTAAGGGGAGTTTCCCTCCAAGCATGACCATTTTTCCGCCACCGCCACCTACTGGCACAATCCATCGGTTGTCAGAGTCAGCAGTCCAGTCGGCTGTGATGATGGGTGCGCTGTTCACATACCAACCTTTTCCTAATTGTCGAACAGCAAATATATTGATCATCATATGATTTACATCATCTCTATCTGAGTTACCTGCGAATGACCAGGCGTTGTTTATTAAGGCACCGATGGTCCAATCTCCTGGGGTAACCAAAGCCACAAAAGAAGGACCTGCACTCCATTTTTGACTGCCTCGAATACTGCCACCGGTTGGTAATTCAATAACGGGTCCAAAACCCACCATTACTCCTTTGCTTT
Source organism: Lentimicrobium sp. L6 (assembly GCF_013166655.1). NCBI lineage: Bacteria > Pseudomonadati > Bacteroidota > Bacteroidia > Bacteroidales > Lentimicrobiaceae > Lentimicrobium > Lentimicrobium sp. L6. The sequence continues at coordinate 38,191 of NZ_JABKCA010000052.1, read as the reverse complement.
TCGGAACATAAAATGCTGTAAATACAATATCAGCCAGACCCGAAGAAAGTTTTCCACTTTCGTTGCTAAAATCTGGTATTCGAACAATAGGGAATATTGTCCTAGTGATTAGTTTACCACCGAAAAGAGGAACTACCGGTTGAATGTTTAATATGTTTGTATTACGATTGTGTTCGCCATAATTCATGTTCAGGTTATTCTGAAATGGAAAACTCATTAAATTAGCTAATGGGTTTGCTGCAGCAGCTGATAGATCTTCCATGCTTTCGTTACCTAACTCTTGTAGCGTACTATCATGCTCTATATGCTCGAGAGATTCCTGAGCGTTTACGGAGAAAATTCCAAGTATGATTGATAGCGATAATAATAGTAATTTTTTCATATGGTTTTGGATTAATAATTTGTAATTTATTTGTCTCATTCTTTTTTAAAAATTCCACTTTAGTGTTTTTGTTTCTGCAAATTTTTTGGTTGAAAGCTAGGATTCCGAAGCTAGAAGTAAATCTACTTCGGGCTTCTGTCATTTGCCTTCCATTGTATTTGGTAATTATTAGAAGGAATTCCATTCCTAAAACAAGCTTATGAACCTCCAGTCGGTAGTGGATTATTTAGTTTACGTATTTCTGCTTTGGCAGCCTCTAAATCAATTATAAAATCACTATTGTAGTGCAATACCGCCACTGTTGCAGTACCCATCATTCTTCCGTAAACCACATCGCTATGCCAATGCACATAACACACATTTCGACTAATGCCAAATTGTTTTCCTCTCTCTAGGATTATATCGGCCTGTTCAAGAAGTACCTCTGAAAGTATGAACGGCCTAGTTATTATTCTTGCTAATTAATTTATTGGTGTTAATGCAACTTAATTATTGGAAGATTCACCCCCTTGGGGTTCAACTTTTCAGGTCCTTGATATTCACATATAAAGTGTAATATTTTATTTTTCTACTGGTTTTACATCTGGAAAAACCCATTCTCCTTCAATAATTTCCTTACGAGGTTGATACAAGCGTACCGTATAATTCCAACCCTCAGTAATGTGCAAATAATTTGAACTTTTGGGATCACCGCCAAAATGGACGGTAAAAGAACCATCCTCATTAGGAGTACCCGTAATATTATTGATGCTATAGGAATCGTATTCATTTTCCTGAAAATAACCATCCCTGTTGTATACACTTATAGACCAAAATGCGTCTACGGGAACATCCTTTACGGTAATTTCATAGGCTTCAACGGGAAGATTCGGTTCGATGGTTAGATAGAATGCCTCATACTCGGGTAAACCACCCCAGCCAAATGCTGTACCAAGCAAATGGCGCACTTTATCAAGATCTTCTTCTTTTCCGAACATCCTACTGGTTTCTGGCATACCTCTGCTCAGTTCAATCAAGGGCTTATAGGTAGCTTCATAACTTACCTTATCGTAATTCGGGTGCGTATAAGGTCTGGCAGATTTTGCTTCTATGCTTACTCCATCCTGAATAGCCCATACCTTTTATACATCCTCTGGGTCTAAATTATCAACTAAGATGCGTAAGTTAACACTCACAAAAGAAGTGCCGAACTCTTTCATGGTCAGTTTATAGGTGCCTGGTTTATGATATACCTTATTATTATAATGGTCTTCATTGATGATCATAGCAGACACATATCTACCCTCTGTTTCTGGAATCGTAAGAGTAGCTCCCTTACTAATATCTACAATGGCAGCACTGTAGTAGGTATCTCTATTCATTCGAATAACATTTTGTTGATCTAAGGGGGTGGGCTGACGTAGGTGAATGAATTTATTGACTTCGCCACCCTCAACCAATGTGAGCACGCGATCGAATTGAAAAGCTGTTTCGGCACGCGCAAAATTGTCTACGTTTACAATAACAGCTTCATCTGTCTGCGCTGATAGGTTAAGAATAAAGAACAGGCTAACTAGCAAAGCTGCCATGCGATTGTTTTTATTTTTATTGATCATCATCATTTTTCTCCTTTATTATTTGACTTTATTTTTAATTTATAAGCTATTCAACTATTTACGTGTACTATTATTAAGATATTGATAATCAATGAGATTGAAGGATTACCAAGATAAATTTGCTGAGTATTATGTTTTTTTGCTTCCTTGTCTTACTGCTTTTGCCCAGTATACTTTAGGCTTGGGGAAAACAAAGAAACTAATGCACAGAATATTATAAATAGATTAAATATCAGTTGTAACTGAACACTTCTATTTAACTAATTTTAGCAATGGAGGATTTATCCACTCTCCGTTTACAGCTTCTTCTTTGGGTCCATACAGCCTCATGGTACAGTAGAAAGGTCCATTAGGAGCAGGTAGCCAATTCGCTTTCAGTGCATCCTCTGGAGCATCTTTTTGCATGTAAAATGTCAACGAACCATCCTCATTATAAACAAAGTCTTCCAACATGTTTGAGTTCAACAAATACCTATCTAATTCATTATGAATAAATAATTGGGTGATACCATCGTATATACTAAATGACCAAAAAGCGTTTACTGGTGGTAATTCATCTTTTTTGAAAGTAAGGGTATAATTAAATTTAGCCGCGTCATAGGGAACACCTGCCGCTTCCATTAAATAGGTAGGGTAAATTGCTTCTTGAGCAGAATTCCCATAAAGACCATGTTGGGCAGCGATAGCACGCAGTACATAAAAGTTATCTAAGTTGTAATTTCCCTTGGCACTTTTTGTGAGGAAATCGCGTGTTCCAAAAATTTTAGTGCTTGCCATAGGATCTGTTGTTGTTACTTCAGTAGCAAAATCAGTCATTTTTTTAAGGCCTGTTTGCATCCCTTCTTTAATGGCTTTTTGAGTTTCTTCATCAAAACTATTGATATCAAAACCTTTTTCGGTACCAAGTCCAAGTTTTGCAAATTTATTTCTCAACTCAACTTCAGATGCAACTGGTTTTGTTAGATTTAGCATAAAATTCATATAGTTGAGAGATGCAACAGTAAATTCATCGCCATCATTCCATGCTAAGCTATTGTCTATTTTTGCTGCTTTCACAGGCTCTTCACCCAAAAAGCTACTTAATTCTTGAATTTGGTATTTTTCTTGAATGGCTTTTACATTTGGAAGATCGTTAGCATCTATTAATTGTGTACGTACCACTACAAAAAACAAATCTGTTTCACTATAAAGTATATCTGTAATTCCATTGGGCTTCTCGCCTTTCCAGCCCTCTTTGGCAACTATGTATTTTCCTGCTTTATTACCCGTTGACAAGGTGCCTAAATAGGCAAAATTATGGGTGTATAAATCAATTAATTGAAAACTATAATAGCGGTCATCTTCCATTTCAGGAACCGATAATACGATGGGCTCACTTCTTATATCAAGCCAAAACATACAATATGGAGTATCAGAGTTTGGAGTGACAATAGCCTTGTCTTCGGGAGTAAAAACGCGTGCCTCACAACTTTTTTCGTTGAATGCAGCTTTATACTCAGGTGACTTTTCATTCAATGTGTAATTGTACATTGTTTTGTAGTTAACTACCATTGGAAAACCATAAACATAGGCTTCCTTGGCGATTTCTTTTGCTTCACCTGGTGTCATCTTCTTTTCACATGAGCTAAATAGTATGCTAAAAATGAATAGGAAGATGGTAAAATTGAGAATAGTCTTTTTAAATTTCATGATGCTTTTTTTGGTTTGCGGCAAATTTACACTATTGAGTAATCAGAAGTTAGACAGGCTTGTATAGGGGGCGGATGGGGGACGTGGAGATTTGGGGTTTTTCAAGGTTCTAGGCTCAAGGTTCAAAGTTGTGTGATACTGAGAGAATCGTTTTTTATATCGAGATGAAGAAAGAACGAGCTGGGGAGCTGGCGAACATACTAATACACGCAATCCTGTCTTATTATAAAATATAATCAGCGGAAATCCGTCAAATCAGTGTTATCCGAGTTCCATCCTCTTTTGCGAGCTTAGCGATTTTTCTTTGCGTTTTCTTTGCGTGGAAAAACGTTTTGTAGGAAACTTGGGGAATTGTAAAATATTGAGAAGAGAGGAGGAGACTGGGAGTTTTTTAAATTCAAAGTTTAAGGTTTAAAGTTCAAAGTTGTGTGATACTGAGAGATTTGTTTTTAAATTGACATGAAGGAAGAACGAGCTGGGGATGGGGCGAACTGGCGAACTGGCGAAAGTGAGACTTGGTGGGACTTGGAAGGGATGGTAAAAGATGGTAAAGGATGGTAAGGAATAGTAAAGGATGGTAAGGAATGGTAAAAGATTGAGGAGGAGAGCTGGAGAGCTGGCGAACATACTAATACACGCAATCCTGTCTTATTATAAAATGTAATCAGCGGAAATCCGTCAAATCAGTGTTATCCGAGTTCCATCCTCTTTTGCGAGCTTAGCGATTTTTCTTTGCGTTTTCTTTGCGTGGAAATATGTTTTGTAGGAAACTTGGGGAATTGTAAAATATTGAGAAGAGAGGAGAAGACTGGGAGTTTTTTAAATTCAAAGTTTAAGGTTTAAAGTTCCAAGCTGTGTGATACTGAGAGAATTGTTTTTTATATCGAGATGAAGAAAGTGAGACTTGGGGCCTGTGTGACAGGGTGGAGGAGGGTATGAGAGAATGGGGGAATGGGTTAATGGGAGAGTGACAGAGTGGGGACTATTTAATGAGTGAATTCTTTAAGTGCTTGCTTGTGAAGAGGAATATAATTCAGAAGAAACAAATTTGAAAACAGAATTTAAAACTTCTTCAGCAATTTCTTGCATTTTTTTTGCTGATAAATCATTGATGTCTAATCTGGAATACCAAGAGTCGCCTACAGTAGCCCAGAGGTTAAATGTCTCTGCATTATTCTTTAGTCCATATTGTTGAGTAAATAGCTGAAGTGCAAATGTATTAGAGGAGTCCCTATATGCTTTATTGAAAGAAGTATTATAAAGCGAATTGCTTCTATTGATGAATAATTGCCTACAGAATTTAAGGGGAATGGGGTGTTTTTCTAATAATAGATATAAATCGGGGAGGAGTTTTTTGCATTCTCTTTTACCAATAAGGTCGAATTCTTGGGTGATTTGTATGTGTAGATTTAGGAGTTCTTCCATAAAGATGTCAATATCTCCAAAGTAATGGTAAAAGCAAGCGCGTGAGGATTCTATCTCTTTGCTTATTTTGTTGATGCTTAGGTTTTCTGGTCCAAAAAGCGCAAAATGCTCATATCCTTTCTCAATCCATAACTTCTTGGTATTATCTGAACCTGGCATATATGCTTTCTTTTTGATTAAGCTTAAGACTGTTTGATTATTAGTTCCTATCAAATGGAAGTCTTCCAATAAAAGTCCAAATTTAACGAATAGTTTTTGATAACATATCGTTAAATTGTTTTTTATTTATTTGGCTGTGTATAATGATGGGGAGTACTAACACAAAAATGATGAAGACCTCTAAATATCTTCGCCATTCTTATGATAAATATTTGGTAGAATTAAGCTGCTAAAGCTCTTTTCGATTTGCGGTATAAAAAGGGACCGAAAATGTTTCTTTTGGCAAAACGTACTTGTTTATCTGAATTCACCAATTTGATATAGACGCTTCTTGGTACTCCAAAACATTCGAAAGTAGTGCCGTCTACAAACGAAATCTCAAGCAATAAGCCTTTATGATGAATATCTGTAATGCCACCTTTTGAGATGGTTTCTTCGTACTCTGCTTTATTAAGCTCGTGGGTTTCTGGTGCAATACTCACTAAAAAGTGGTAAGCATCAATAATCTGACGGCTTTTTTCCTCGGCCTCTGCTGCCTTCTCATCATCAGATCGGAATTTGTCAGGATGCCATTCTTTAACCAGGTTTCTATAAGTTGTTTTCAAGGTCTTTAAGTCTAATTTGCCTTCAACTTTAAATAATTTCTTATACTCATTCACTCTCTTCATATCTCACTTCACTAAAATGCCCAGCAATGCTTTTGGGCTTTGGATTAATATCATTTCAAAAAGGGTGCAAAAGTATATAATTTATGAATTACTTTTAAAATTCTTTTTTGTGGTTTTTTAGGCAGTCGAAATCTTTTGTTTTGTCCGCAGATTTGCGCTGATTAACATGGATTGCTCAGGTAGGTTAAATGGGAGTGTAGGCATGTTGCTTGATTGAAATCAATACTATCCATTATGCCTTCGGTTTTTCTAAAAAAAAGCCGTCGTTCCGATGCCTAACGAGGAATCTTTAATAATGATTAGAATGCTATTGATTTGAAATATAAAGAATATTTTGTCCAGAAATGCTTTTAGAATAAGGAGACTCCAAAGTATTCGGACAGTAATTTATCGAGTTCCTCAATTTCGGATATTAATTGGGGGTGTTTTTGTCTGAAGGAGGATTCTGACTTGTTTTTCCTCATCAATTTCTTTAATTCAAGTATCTTGAAGTGAAAAGAAGGGTATTGTAATTCAAAATCTAGACCAGTTAACTGCTTTTCTATGCTGAGCCTTTTTTGTTTCACCACATTGATGACTTCTATGGCTGAATCAAAATCTATTTCCTTTTGTTGGAGTGATTTCAGAAGCTTGCAATTGAAATTATCACAATGTTTTGGTCTTTGGGAATAGATGGTGCAGCCATCAGCACTGAGCTTCTTGCAGGGTTCGAGAAAAAAACCTTCACCATTGGTTTCTGTGATATCCATTAATCCTCTCATTACAGAAAGCTCTTCTGCCTCGAGCTGAACAAAGCCAATCATGGTTCCGTTGCAACAGATTCCACAAGGCAAGCATATATTTAAAGACTCATTCATGTATGTTAAATTTAAAATTGACAAACAAGAATGATTTCCTCATTTATATTCGGCGAATGTAGGGATAAACAAGATAGTGTGCTGTGTTTAATTTCTAGACTGATTTTATTGGCCACGAATGCACGAATGATTCTTTAAATGTAAAATGGTTCTATTTCACGAATGTTAAAGTGGAGTTTATTGAGTGTGTAGTTTGTCGATGAATTGTTTGGATTGAATAATTGCCCTATTCTTTTAAATCGTATTTTCATTTAAAGAATATCCTTTAGAGGAGGGCTTTGAAACGGCAATTCTGGAGAGTTAAGTTAGGTCAAATATTCCAAAATACTAGTAGCACAACTCTTCGAGTTTTTGCTTATCAATGCTGTGAAATCAATTACAAAGCCAGCCAAAGTCCAATGGCAAAAAGCTAAAAGCAAACAGTCACCTCTTAACTTCCCATCAGACTCTTCAATCCCTTCAGCTTATTCAAAAACTTCTTTGAGGAGCTCATACCCGGAGTAGCAGTCTTTCCTGTATAATCTTCTCCACGCTCTAGAAAGTACTTGGTGAAGCTACCCGAGGTCATTCCCCATTTCATAAGGAAAGTATGGGCGCCTTTGTTTTTCTTAACTCTGCCTGTGGATTTGCTGCCAAAATGATAAACACGGCTTTTGGCCACTCCTTTAAACTCTCTTACACCTGCATCCCAGAATTTCTTGCTTAAATCGGGATCAGAATACATGCCCGGATGAAACTCGGGGCTCATGCCGCCAACCAAATCCCACATGTCGCGATGCATGAGGTTTGGAGGCCATGTGCTGCCTTTCCAGTCGGTTTTCTCTAGGGCTTCGAAATTGGCAAGGAGCTCTTCCTCTCGAAAATCTTCCAAACGCTCCCCAAAGGGTGCTACAATCACCGATTTGTTTCTAGTCTCGAAAGGTTCTATCATAGTGGAGGATAGCATAAATTCAGCATGTCCTATATTTTTAACCTCCTCCATTAAATATTGATCCCAATGGGGAAGGAGGTACATATCGTCGTTGGCATAAAGAATATATTCCGATTTAAGGAGTTGACGAGTACTATTGAGGCCATAACAAATTCCAATATTCTCCTGAGCATAAACATAGTCCAAATCAGATTGTTCTTTCACCCATTCCAAACTTCCGTCATTGGCTTCGTTGAGGATGATAATAATCTGATGTTTCAAATCGCTATTTCTACGTATGCTTTTTACACAAAGCTTTAGGTAAGGCAAGTTATTCCACGATGGAATAATAAGTGAAAAAGCGGGTTTAAAACTGATGTCACGACTAAATCTGCTGATTTTTTGGAGCATATCTTTTATTCAATTATAGGTTTGCAAATATAAAAAAAACGTCAAAGACTGAGCTTTCGCTGTTTTTGACGTTTTTTAGCATGACCAAAGATTGATTATCTCTTCTTCTTGGTCTTGTCTTGTTCTTTGATCAACTTCTGGCATTCTTCCAAAGTAATGGCTTTTGCTTTTTCCAAATAGGCTTCAGCAAGTTTATCTTTGTCTTTAATACCTGTTGGTTTAGCAATTTTATAGTTGCCTTTTTTGAATTTAATATAAGGGCCCCAACGTCCTTTTAGAATGGTTAATTCTGGCTCTTCATCAAATCCTTTAATGAATTTCTCTATATCTTTTTGTTTCTTTTCTTCAAGTAGTTCTACCGCTCTGTCAAAATCAACATCAGCAGGATCTTCACCTTTAGGGATAGAGGCAAATACTTTATTATGACTCACATAAGGACCAAAACGTCCGATGGCTACATTCACTACTTTACCATCAATTTCTCCCACTTTTATAGGGAATTTGAACAGTTCTAAAGCCTCCTCTAAATTGATTTCTGTAATGCTTTGTCCTTTTTTCAAACTTGCAAAGCGTGGTTTTTCTTCATCCTCAGCTTCGCCAATCTGAACCATAGGGCCAAATCTACCAATGCGAGCATAAACATTCTTTTCAGACTTAGGATCAATCCCTAAAAGTCTCTCTCCTTTTTCGCGCTCCGCATTTTCAATGGTGTGGTCTACCTGAGTTTTGAATGGCTGGTAGAAATCGCTAATCATTTTATTCCACTGGGTCTTACCTTCGGCAATAGAATCAAATTCTTTCTCTACCTTGGCAGTAAACTGATAATCAAGAATGTCCTTGAAATGTTCAGAGAGGAATTTATTAACTAAAGTACCAATGTCTGTTGGTAATAGTTTGTTTTTGACAGCGTTATATACTTCAGCGTGAATAGCTTCAGTGATTTCATTGCCACTTAGGCGAAGCTCATTAATATTTCGACTTAATCCATCTCTGTCTTCTTTAATAACGTATCCTCTTTTTTGAACCGTGCTAATGGTTGGGGCGTAAGTTGATGGACGACCAATACCCTGTTCCTCTAGTTTCTTTACTAAGCTGGCTTCAGAATATCGTGGAGCATGTTTGGTGTATTTTTCAGTGGCCATCATGCAATCCAAATCCAAAGGCTGTCCATCTTTCAATGGAGGAAGCATTCCTTTTGTTTCGCTGCTGTCGTTATCGTCATCTTTCGATTCCATATATACTTTCAAGAAACCTTCGAAAGTGATCACTTCACCTTGAGCTCTCATTTTCTCGGGTGACTTAGAAATCTCTATATTAATAGTAGTCTTTTCAAGTTTTGCCTCTGCCATTTGAGAAGCAATAGTACGCTTCCAAATGAGTTCGTATAGCTTTTGCTGACTACTATCTCCTTTTATGGTTTTGTTCTCTAAATAGGTAGGTCTTATGGCTTCGTGAGCCTCTTGAGCACCTTTGGTTTTAGTGGCGAAAACTCTAGTTTTGCTATATTCAACACCGTAGTTTTCGGTGATCACCTCTTTTGCTTTGGCAATCGCTAGTTTGCTCAGGTTCACAGAGTCAGTTCTCATATAAGTGATATACCCTGCTTCATATAACTGCTGAGCAACTACCATAGTCTTGCTCACACCATATCCCATTTTTCTACTGGCTTCTTGCTGTAGTGTGGAAGTAGTAAAAGGAGGGGCTGGTGATCTTTTTCCAGGCTTTTTCTCAACTGCATCAACCTTATAAGTAGAGGCCATGCAAGTTTCTAAAAATGCCCTAGCTTCTTCTTTGGTTGCAAATCTTTTTGGAAGTTCAGCTTCTAATACGGTTCCAACACCATCAATTAAGAATTTGGCGATTACCCTGTAGGCAGATACAGGTATGAATGCTTTAATTTCTTCTTCTTTTTCTACGATGAGACGAACAGCAACAGACTGTACACGACCAGCAGAAAGAGAGGGTTTTACTTTTCTCCATAATACAGGAGATATTTCGTATCCAACCAAGCGGTCTAAAACACGGCGTGCTTGCTGGGCATTTACTAAGTGTACATCGATATCTCTCGGATTTTCGATGGCATTTAATATTGCAGGTTTTGTAATCTCATGAAAAACGATGCGGCGTGTTTTTTCTGTTTTGAGATTAAGAGCATTGAATAGATGCCAAGCAATGGCTTCTCCTTCGCGATCCTCATCCGATGCAAGCCATACCATATCGGCTGCCTTTGCATCTTTCTTTAATTCGGCGACTAATTTCTTCTTATCTGCAGATACTTCGTAATTGGGTATAAACCCATTCTTAATATCTACGCCAAAATCCTTCTTTGCCAGATCCATCACATGACCAAAACTTGATTTTACCATGAAATCTTTGCCTAAAAATTTCTCTATAGTTTTGGCTTTGGCGGGTGACTCAACAATTACTAAATTCTTTGCCATATATTGTACTGCTCCTTTTTAGATGTTCTGTTTTACGAAAAATACCAGCGAATGAATGCTATTTACGGTTTTATTTCTTCGAAATTTCGCGCAAAGTAACACATAAATATTTTATTTATCCAAATCTATTCTTCTTTTGAAAGAAAAAATATGTACTTTTGCGCCCCATTGGGATGGTATAACTATCTAATATTCATATATTTAGAAATATTTAACAAAAAAATGTTTGTTTATCCCAATCGTTAATTCTTTCAGGTTCTATAAAATACGGATGATTAAAGTAGACAATGCACTGGTTTGTAATCCATTTTAGAATTGAAATAAAATTGTTTAAATAACTAAAAAACAAAGCTTTATGGACTTAAAACCCATTAATAAAAAACTATATATAGAAACCTATGGTTGCCAGATGAATGTATCGGACAGCGAAATTGTGGGTTCCATTATGAAAGGAATTGGCTACGAACAAAACGATAGTCCAGAAGATGCCGATGTGATTTTTATCAATACCTGTTCTATTCGTGATAATGCCGAGCAAAGAGTAAGAAAGCGTTTACATGAAATTAAAAAGATGAAAAAGCGTAATCCCAATCTCACTGTTGGTATTTTGGGTTGTATGGCCGAGCGTTTAAAGGAAAAACTCATAGAAGAACAAGAATTTGTTGATTTGATTGTGGGGCCTGATGCTTATCGTGAATTACCAGGTTTGATTAAAACCGTGGATTCTGGTCGAAAAGCCATTAATGTTTTATTGAGCGAAGAAGAAACCTATTCCGAAATAGAACCTGTTCGTTATGGTGATAATGGGATCTCTGCCTTTATTAGCATCATGCGTGGTTGTCAAAACTGGTGTACCTATTGCGTGGTTCCTTTTACCAGAGGGAAGGAACGTAGCCGTGACCCTCACACCATTATTAAAGAAGCAAAAGAATTATTTGCAAAAGGATATAAGGAGGTGACTTTATTAGGCCAAAATGTGAATTCTTATAAATGGGATTCTGAAGAAGATAAGGTGGGTTTTCACGATTTATTGAGAATGGTATCAGAAGTGTCTCCACTATTACGTGTGCGATTTGCCACTTCTCACCCAAAAGATATTTCAGATGATTTAATTAAAACTATTGCAGCACACCATAATATCTGTAATTATATCCACCTTCCAGTTCAGTCGGGGAGTTCTGCAGTACTGAAAAAAATGCATAGAAAATATACCCGAGAATGGTATATGGAGCGCATTGAAACCATTAAAAAACATATTCCAGATGTGGGATTGTCAACTGATATTATTGCAGGATTCTGTAGCGAGACAGAGGAGGATCATCAAGAAACCTTGAGTTTGATGGAATGGGTCGCTTACGATTATGCCTTTATGTTTAAATATTCTGAGCGTCCAGATACCATTGCAGCAAAGAAATTTGATGATGATGTTCCGGAGGAGGTTAAAAGCAGAAGATTACAAGAAATTATAGAGCAGCAGCAGAAATCAGCATTGATGCTTAATAAGCAAGATATTGGGAAAACCTTCGAAGTTTTAGTAGAAAAAGTTTCTAAGAAGTCAGACGAGCAGTTAGCCGGTAGAAATAGCCAGAACAAGATGATAGTATTTCCAAGAAAGGATTATAAACCAGGTGATTATGCCATGGTGAAAGTATTAGATTGTACTGCTGCTACCCTTATTGGTGAAGTGGTTGATTAGTTAATGAAGCTTCTTAAATACCAATAGATAAATAGGATTAAAATATATAATTTCGCACCATAATTGTTGAATATTATGGTGCGTCTTTATTTACAAAGGTTTTTATCCAATAGAAAAGCGATTTTCATCTTTATTAGTATGCTAACCATACTAGTGATGTCTACATTATTATTTAGAGGTGAAAAGACTTTTGGTGTAGATGAAAATCTATATTCTCACTATAATAATTATGAGATATTTAAATACTCTCATCATCATCTTTTCCAGGGTAAAAATCTCTATGTCATTCATCCTACAGAACACTTTGATTTTTTTAAATACTCTCCAAGTTTTGCGGTTTTTTTTGGGGTTTTTAGCCATTTTCCCGATTGGATAGGGTTGATGCTCTGGAGTTTGTTAAATGCGCTATTATTGGTCTATTCCTTCTATTATTTACCGCGGATTTCTAATTTCTCAAAAGGCCTGATGGTGATGATAGTCTTGCTTGAATTAATCACTGCCTTGCTCAATGCGCAATCCAACGCGTTATTAGCGGCCTTGATGATTCTGAGTTTCGGAAAAATGGAGAAAGGAAAAGAATTTTGGGCCAGTTTTTTCATGGTGAGTTCTGTCTTTATTAAGGTGTTTGGATTAGTGGGTTTTGCCATCTTTTTGCTTTATCCCAAGAAATGGAAAGTGGTATTATATTCCTTCTTCTGGTTTGCGGTTTGGTTGATTCTGCCTTTGGCATTTATCAATTTGGAGAAATATCAATTTTTGGTAGAAAGCTGGATGAATCTTTTAGGAGCAGAGAAAATAACCTATCTCAATTTCTCGTTTTTAAGCGTGCTAAAGCTCATTTCTTCAGTTCCTATCAATAACTTGTTTATTCAGGTCTTAGGAGTGGTGGTGTTTCTAATTCCCATGCTCTTTTGTAAGAAATATCAATTCTATAGATTCCGATTACTTACTCTAGCTTCCATATTGATATGGGTGGTTATTTTTAATCATAGAGCTGAATCGCCTACTTTTGTGATTGCCATGGCAGGAATTGCTATTTGGTTTGTGGCTAGTCCTAAGAATAAATGGAATATTGCGCTTTTTGCTTCATCTATTATTCTCACCTCTTTGGCACTTACAGATGCTTTTCCACCCATTGTTCGTCGTGAATTTATTGTTCCCTACTCCGTTAAGGCTTGGCCTTGCATTGCTATTTGGTTTAAAATAGTATACGATATGTTAATGTTAAGAGAAGATGTGGCTGGAGATTTACTGGCTATTGAGAAATGATAAGCTGTTATTGGGTTTTATATCTATTGTAATATTCTATAAAACAGCTTTCTATAATAAATGTTAGCTTAGTTTTAAAAAGCTTAGTTTTTTCAGTGATAATTATGGGAATGTGTCGCGGATAAAAGTGTTTAAATCTTTTCGAAAGCCTTATTTCTCAATTAAATGAAATGCCTTATTTTTGTGCTTTTCCATAAATTTTGATACTTAAACATGGAGTTTTTATACCCAAATATTTTATACGGATTATTTGCAGTGGCTATTCCCATATTAGTCCACCTTTTTAATTTCCGAAAGTATCAGAAAGTTTACTTTAGTAATGTGGCACTTTTAAAAAGTATCCACAAAAAAACCAAGAAACAATCTCAGCTGAAACATCTTATGGTGTTGTTAATGAGGTTGTTAGCTATTGTTTTTGTGGTTTTGGCCTTTGCACGTCCTTTTATTCCAAAAGAAAATGCAGCTATTGAGAAGCAAGAGCATCAGATGGTGAGTTTGTATTTGGACAATTCCTTTAGTATGACTCATATGGGGGAAAATGGAAGTTTGCTCAACGAAGCTCAAAACATGGCTTTGAATATCTTAGAGTCTTATGAGAACAGCGATAAATTCCATTTGATCACTAATGAAATGGATGCGCGTCATCACCGTTGGTTTAATAAAATGGAAATGGCTCAACATATTATGGAAGTGGAGCCGGTTTATATGCAACAAGATATAGAGGAGGTTTTTCAAAGAGAGCAGATGCTTCGAAATCAAGATGAATTGCTTTCCAATAAAGCCTATTTCTATCTTCTTTCCGATTTCCAGAAAAATGCTAGTTTCAATAAAAACATGGTGGTAGATTCCAATCTGCTCGTCCGACTATTACCGCTTCAAAACAATCCCGTTAATAACCTTTCTGTTGATAGTGTTTGGTTCGAGCATCCTGTTCAGCTTCCTCAAACCGTATCGGTTTTACATGTTCTATTAAGTAATAATGGAGAGGAGGACCAGAATAGCATTCCGCTTAAATTATTTATTCAATCGCAGCAAAAGGCTGTTTTAACAGTGGATTTAGAAGCAGGAGAAAGTCGAGTCTTTGATTTGTCTTTCACCAACGAGGAACAAGGCCATTTTACAGGAAGAATAGCAATAGAAGATTATCCAATTACTTATGATGATAGATTATTCTTTGGCTTTCAGGTTCGTGATTTATTTCAAGTGGCAGTGATTTCCAATGAAAAATCCAATGCCTATCTCAATCAGCTTTTTCAGGAGGATACCCTCATCCAATTAACTAATTTCACCGCTAATTCTGTTGATTATAATCTACTCGCTCAGCAAGATTTAATCATAGTAAATGGCATTGGAGAAATGGGAAGTGGCTTGGCTAAAGAGCTTGCCGACGACGTGAGATCTGGAACTCAAGTTTTATTTATTCCTTCAGAAAAAAATCAGTATCATTCTTGGTTAAGAATAAACAATTTGCCCAGCTATCAATCAATGGATAGTGCTTCAGTACGTTTAAATGAAATCAATAAAGAGCTATCCTTCTTCGAAAGGGTATTCCAAAAGGAATGGGCGCAAAGCGATAAAAATCAGAAGATAGATTTACCCATGATTTATCAATATTGGCCCATTAATCTGCAGTCAGCTAGCTCCACCTTGAGCTTATTACAAACCAGAAGTGGTAAGACTTTGCTTAGTGAATCGGAAATGGGAAAAGGAAAAGTATATCAATTGGCTTTCCCATTGCAGGCTTCGTATAGTCAGCTGCCACAACATGCTTTATTTGTGCCTGTAGTATATCAAATGGTGATGCAATCTAAAGATCAGAAACCCATGTACGAGGTTTTGGGCTCTGGAATTCCTGTTGAGGTAAAGATAAACCATGACGATAGAGCTCAAGATGCGGTTGTATATTTGAAACAGGGCGAGCAAATGTGGATTCCAGAGATGAAGCATAAAAGCTACCAAGAATATACTTTGCTTCATGTGCAATGGCCCAATGATGGGATTTTTCAAGTGCAGTATCAGGAAAACACAACCGAAGAAATTGCTGTAAACTATAATAGAAAAGAATCGGATTTTAGAATATGGTCACCAGAAGAGCTCTCCAATAAGATAGCCCAGAACAATTGGCCCAATTTTCAGATGATAAAATCTTCAGCCAAACAAATCACTGCTCAATTGATTCAGATGGATCAGGGATTTAGTCTTTGGAAATGGTTTCTATTTTTCGCAATTATATTTATTTTTGTGGAAACTATGATATTACGATTTTGGAAATAGATTTTTTGGAATAAATGAATTAGAGCACAAGCATAAAATTAATAAGAATGGACGACGAACATATTGACCCTCTAGATGAGAATCTAGAGCCAGACGAAGATTTACGTGAGGAGGAAAAAAAACGGGGTGAAATGCAAAAGGCATTGCACCTTTCGGGCATGTATGAGAACTGGTTTCTCGACTATGCTTCCTATGTGATTCTGGAGCGTGCAGTTCCCGATATTCACGATGGCTTAAAGCCTGTTCATCGTAGAATATTACATTCTATGCGAGAAATGGATGATGGCCGCTATAATAAAGTAGCCAATATCATTGGAAATACCATGAAGTATCACCCCCATGGTGATGCCAGTATTGGTGACGCTTTGGTTCATATTGGTCAGAAAGATTTATTAATAGACATGCAGGGGAACTGGGGGAATATCCTTACAGGTGACCGTGCCGCTGCTTCTCGTTATATTGAAGCACGTTTGTCAAAATTTGCTTTGGAGGTGGTGTTCAACCCCAAAACAACTACCTGGAAATCGTCCTATGATGGTAGAAATGATGAGCCTGTTGCTTTACCCGTTAAGTTTCCATTATTGCTGGCACATGGGGTAGAAGGTATTGCCGTTGGTTTGGCATCTAAGATATTGCCTCATAATTTTATTGAGTTGATAGATGCTTCTATTTCTGTTTTAAGAAACAAAAGTTTTGAACTTTTTCCTGACTTCCAGACTGGTGGTTTGATAGATGTAGAAAGGTATAAAGATGGCTTAAGAGGAGGGAAAGTAAGGGTGAGAGCTCGTATTGTTCAGGAGTCCGCCAAATTACTTAAGATTACTGAGATTCCTTTTTCCAAAACCACATCCAATCTAATCGATAGCATCCTCTCTGCCAATGATAAAGGTAAGATTAAGATAAAAAAGATTGATGACAATACGGCTCAAGATGTAGAAATATTGCTCCATTTGGCACCTGGTGTTTCTCCAGATCAAACCATAGATGCCTTATATGCTTTTACGGATTGTGAGGTGAGTATTTCACCAAACTCTTGTACCATCATGAACGATAAACCTCAGTTTCTTGGGGTTAAGGAAATGCTTCGATTCTCAGTTGAGCAAACGGTGAAGCTTCTGAAAATGGAGTTGGATATCAAGAAAGGGGAGCTACTAGAGCAGCTGCATAACCTATCTTTAGAGAAGATTTTCATTGAGAATAGAATCTATCGTGATATTGAAACTTGTGAATCCTTTGAGGAGGTTATTGTTGCTATTGATGAAGGATTAAAACCTTTTGTAAAGGATTTTATTAGAGAGGTGACTCGTGATGATATCATCAGGTTAACAGAGATTAAAATCAAGAGAATATCCAAGTATAATAGCTTTAAGGCTGATGAGCAGATTTTTGCTTTGAATGAGGAATTAGCTAAAGTAGAATTTCATTTAGCCAATTTAATTGATTATGCGATTGACTATTATAAATTAATTAAGAAGAAATACGGAAAAGGAAAAGAGCGTAAAACGGAAATTAGAAATTTCGAAAGCATTAATGCGGCAACCGTAGCTGTTGCGAATACTAAACTATATGTTAATCGTGAGGATGGCTTCGTAGGAACTGCACTAAAGAAAGACGAATATGTAGGTGTTTGTTCCGATATAGATGATATTATCGTCTTTATGCAAGATGGTAACTTCATGGTCACCAAGGTGAGTTCTAAAACCTTTGTGGGTAAGAATATCATTCATGTGGATGTGTTCAATAGGAGCGATGACCGTATGACCTATAATATGGTTTATCGGGAAGGTAGAGGAGGGAATTACTATGTGAAACGCTTCCCTGTAACTTCCATTACTCGCGATAAGATGTATGATCTTACCACGGGTAAAAAAGATTCCAAAGTGATTTATTTCACAGCCAATCCGAATGGGGAAGCCGAAGTGATTAAGATATACTTAAGAGCAGAACCCAAGCTCAAGAAAACTGTTCTCGACTTCGATTTCAAAGATTTATCTATTAAGGGAAGAGGTTCAAAAGGAAATATTCTCACCAAGAAGTATATCAAAAAAATCATAGTAAAAGAAGACGGAGTGAGTACTTTAGGCGCTATTGATATTTGGTATGACGAGACGGTGAAACGCTTAAATACAGAAGATAGAGGCCTTTATCTTGGTGCTTTCAAAGGGGAGGATAGGATTTTAACCATCCTTAAAAACGGGCATTATCAGCTTTATAATTTCGATATCAGTAATCATTTTGACGATCAAATGATTCACATTGAAAAATATGATCCTAGAAAAGTAATGACTGTGGTTTATGTGGAGCCTTCCACTAAATTGCCCTATGTGAAGCGTTTTTATCTCGATGAAACCGATAGGAAAGTCTGTTTTGTTGGTGATGAAAATGGTCGTATGTTAGAGTATAGCCTCGATTATTTAGCTCAACTTGAGTTGACTACCGGAAAAGGAAAAGATTCCAATGTTGAAGTAATTCATGTGGATGATTTCATTGGCATAAAAAGCCTTAAAGCTAAGGGAAAACGCTTGACCAATGATAAAGTAAAATCTTTAAAATGGGCTGCTCCCTTAGCTTATGAATACCCTTCTCTAGATGATGATACAGAAGATGACAATGTAGAGGAAACAGCAGTAGAATCAAATACGAAAGGAGATACCATTGAGGAGGACTCAGGAAAACCTATTCCTGTAATTGAAGAAAAAGCTCCTGTTCTTAAGGAAGAAGTTCAAAAAGAAAAGGTAGAGGAGGAAGAAACCCCAAAGGCCAAACTAAGAGAGCGGCCAAGTATTGAGGAAAAACCTAAGGCAATAGAAAAATCAGCTGTTGAGGCTAAGCCAAATGTAGTCGAAAAAATAGAAGAGAAGCCTGTGGAAAAGCCGGCAGAGAAGCCACTTGAAAAACGAGCAAAACGACCTAGACTTCAGAATCCTCCTCCCATGAAGAAAACCATAAAGGAGGAGTCTAAACAAGAAGCTACTGAACTGAAGATTGAATTAGAAATAGAGGTGGACGAGAACCATGTTTTAGTGGAGGAGAGGAAGGATAAGCCAAAACCTATGCACTATAAAAAGGCGAAAAAACCAACTCCCAAACCAGGAACCACATCAAATGAAAATCAGATTACTTTAGATTTTTAATGATACATTCAACGCTGGAACTATTATATTCCTGAGGTATTCAGATTACCCAAACTAATAGTAATTAGTCTTTCTTTATCTTGAGAGGCATCTGAACGAATGTACATGCTAACCTGGATGTGAAGGTTGTAGATATTTAAATACATTTCTTTGGACTGAATTTGGCCAATCTTAGAAATATCCGAATTGATGATTCCATCGTATCTGGATTTCTTTGGAGGAATAATTAGGTTTTCTCCCTTGTCTATCCATTTGAGTTCGTATTCTTGGAAATCATAAACATTAGCAATATCATGAATGGTGTATACCTGAAGGTTTTCAATTCCATCGCAGTTAATGAGGAACCAGGTATAAGTGCTTTCGTCAATCAAACATCTATTCAGGTTGTCTTTGTTTAAGATTCTGGCATTATTGATAATAGCGCTTCCATAATAATTATCATCGAAATGGAATAGCGTATCGTGGGTAATAGCATATCTTAACTCTATACTACCAATTATTTTTCTCAACTTTGGAAACAAATGATAAGCATTATATGAGCGAACCACCAATTCAAAATTAATGGCAAATAGCACTGCATGAAGAGGTGTTTCTAAAATTAAGAATCCACCATCGCCAGTACTAATAAAAGCTTTTTCTATTGCTTTTTTGTCATAATTTTGAAATACATATTGATTGGATTCAAGGCAGAGCCTAATGGCTTTTTCAAAGAAAATTTTAAACAAAGCGGGGATTAAGGTTTGTTCAAGATGTTTGAACATTCCATATCGATAAATATCAATACCTAATACAGCTCTTCTGCTAAAGCTTTCGGTATCTATATAAGAAGATATTTCCTCGTATAAATCTGCATGATTAGGAATAATGTTCACCTTTTCGTAGGTAGACTCTAAATCGTATTCTTTTAAAATCTCTAAAACACTGTCAAAATGGAGTTTTCTGATGGGCTTTTTCATTCTTGATATATTGTTCCTAAGTTGATAACTACTTCAAGCTGCGAAATTAGATAAATTCTAGTTTAGAGTTCGTCGGATATCTGAATACTTTTAACAATTAATAGAAAGGTAATAATACCTGAACCTATCAAGAAAGGCCAAATTAAAAGTTGATCATTGGTTTGGATGATAAATTCATATATTCCGTGGAATAAAATAGCCCCAAACAATCCAGATAATGAATCTATCATTCTGTTATTCCTGATTTTACCCATGCCCACAAAGAAGCCCATTAGTACTGCATAAACCATTCCTACCAATACATTTGAAATGAGTAGGCTGTAATCATAATTTGGGAAAAATAAAAGGATACCAATATTAGTTGCCGTCACAGCTCCAAATGAAATCATAAGAGAATAGATAATGCTGTCCGAAGGATTTCGAAATACCTTAGCAGGCAGCATTAAATATCTTAAAACAATGAATTTCCCGATTTCTTGACCAAAGGCGATAATGAAAAAGCTAAAGAAAATAATTCGTCTAAGATTTTTTAAAACCAGATAGCCCTGTTGATAGGTGATGTAAAAAATGGTCGCGAAAACAATGGTGCTAAATATCCCCCAAAAATAAGAGCGAAGCAAAAGTCCAAAATATCCTCTCGGGAATCGATATTTCATATAGCCAAATAATATGGCGGCCATTAAAGGACCAAGTATAAGAGAAAGTACAATTTGTAGCATAGAATTCGATTTGTAATACTTATGTTTTGTAAATTTACAGCAAATTATTCAAAGTATTATCTTTATCGAAAATTTCTGAGTTGATTCTTAGTTTTATAAGAGTCTTGAATTGAGAAATAATCAAATTTTTAAATGACAAAAGAAAAACAAAATAGCGGCGTAGTTGTAAGGTCTACTGGTAGTTGGTACGAGGTGAGAACAGATGAGGGGCTGGTGCTTTCTTGTAGATTTAAAGGAAAGTTTAAGATTGCAGGTATCAAAAGTACCAATCCTATTGCAGTGGGCGATCGGGTTACCTTTATCAAAGATGGAGAAGAAAATGGGGTGATTGATTCTATTTTGCCACGAAGAAACTATATCATTCGAAAGTCAACCAAGCTTAGTAAGCAAACTCATATCATTGCCACCAATATTGATTATGCTTTTCTGGTGGTTACCATTAGTCAGCCTCGAACCAGTTCTGGATTTATAGATCGCTTTCTCTTAACTGCTGCCCTCTATCATATTCCAGTGGTCTTGGTATTTAATAAAGTGGATCTCAATAAAGAGAAAGAGAATGAAATTCAGAATGAGTTCTTGGAATTATATCAAACCATAGGTTATCAATGTTTGGTGACCAGCGCTACCAGAGGAGATGGAATAGATGAGCTTAAAGCGATGATGAAAGGTCGTACTTCTATGTTTGGTGGGCATAGCGGAGTGGGAAAGTCAGCTTTAGTGAATGCCATTCAGCCCGGAATAGAACTAAAAACATCTGAAATTTCCTCCGTTCATCAAAAAGGTCGCCATACCACTACTTTTGCTGAAATGCATCCCCTAGAATTTAATGGATACATCATAGATACTCCTGGGATTAAAGAATTTGGAGTAGTGAATTTGGAGAAGCAAGATGTGGCAGGTTACTTTCCTGAAATGGAATTTTTTATGCACGATTGCAAGTATAATAATTGCCTGCATGTGCGGGAACCCCAATGTGCTGTTAAGGAAGCGGTAGAAAATGGAGAGATTGCAGAATCTAGATATATTAACTATCTTGCCATCATTCTTGATGAGGAATTTGATAAAAAACCATTTTAAATGCTGGCACACGAACTCATAACAAATACTATTGTTCCGCTTAAAACTTCCGATACTGGCATGCTCGGATTGAGTTTAATGGAGGAGTATAAAGTGACGCATTTACCTATCGTGAATGCAGAAACCTATATTGGATTAATCAGTGAAGATGATATTTATTCCTATAATAGATTTGAGGAGGCCATTGGAGGACACCCCATTGCTAATGTTAATATCTCGGTGCATTCAGAACAACATTTGTTTGAAGTTTTAGAGCTGATACATGAGCATCATCTAACTTTAGTTCCGGTGGTGGATCAAAATGAAATTTATTTAGGAAGCATTTTGGTGAGTGATTTAGCAGCTCGTTTGGCTAAGATTACAAGTCTCAGTAATCCAGGAGGTATTATCGTTTTAATGATGAATATCCATGACTATTCTCTTTCCGAAATAGCTCAAATAGTTGAAACCAATAACATAAAGATTCTCAATTTGTTTGTAAGTACCTTTGCTGAATCAACAAAAATAGAAGTCACCATAAAGTTGAATTCTATAGATATTGAACCTGTACTTCAAACCTTCTCAAGATATAACTACGAAATAAAAGCATCTTATACTGAAACTGAACTAAACGAAAGTTTAACAGAACGCTACGACTCACTCATGAACTACTTAAACATCTAGAATGCGATATCATATCTTGCTCCTTATTTCAGTGTTTTTATTGTCCCTCTACTCTCTGAGGGCACAAGAGCTTAAATCTGCTCAAGATACTTTAATCATTATTCAAGATTTACAGTTGATAGGAAATAAGGTAACGAGAGATAACATCCTTTTACGGGAAATCACTTTTAAACCTGGAGATACCATTGGGATTTCTGCTTATCAAGGAATATTAGAACAAAGCCGAGAGAACTTAATGAATACATCACTGTTTAATTTTGTGGATGTTATCGATTCTTTAAGCTCCTCTAATGGTATAAAAAGACATGTGGTAAGCTATAAAGTGATAGAGCGTTGGTATATATGGCCTTTGCCTATTTTTGAATTGGCCGAAAGAAACTTAAATGCTTGGTGGGAAACCAAAGATTTTAGTAAAATC
Organism: Lentimicrobium sp. L6; assembly: GCF_013166655.1. NCBI lineage: Bacteria > Pseudomonadati > Bacteroidota > Bacteroidia > Bacteroidales > Lentimicrobiaceae > Lentimicrobium > Lentimicrobium sp. L6. The sequence goes on along the minus strand of NZ_JABKCA010000052.1, from coordinate 15,448 downwards.
AATTATGGAATGTTCCTCAATTGGGAGAATTTTAGAGGAAAGCGCGAGAACTTAAAAATATTATTGCAATTTGGTTATGATGAAAAGTTGGGCTTTAGTTATTCTGTGCCTTATATAGATAAGAAAGAAACCATAGGTTTGGAATTTGGATTCAATCAGACAAAGAACCACGAAGTCTCTTACGGAACGGTAGGCAACAAAGTTCAAAGAGTGAAGTTGGTGGACGATTATGCTCATAAAGGATATTCAGGATATATTACTTTGGGACACCGCCCTGATATTTATAATACACATAGCGTAGAGTTGAGTTATAACGATCATATTTATGCGGATACTGTTTTTGAGATCAATCCTGATTTTTATAATGGAAACCGTAGTCGAGCTCAATATTTTAAGATCAATTATTATTTTAAGAATGATCATAGAGACTATCGTACCTTCCCTTTAAAAGGATATTACCTCGATTTATTAATTGAGAAAACAGGAATGGGATTCTTCAAAGGATCTGATATAAATATTCTGAGTGTCAAAATAAATGCTAGGAAATATTGGAAGCTTAATAAAAGATTTTATTATTCCGAAGGCATAATTGCGCGTGTTGGTAGTGGAGGCGAACAGCCCTATTTCTTGAATTATGGAGTAGGTTATGGCAGAGATTTTGTGCGAGGCTATGAATATTACGTTGTCGATGGTCAAAATTATTTTATCCTGAAAGGAGAATTGAAATTTTCATTGGTTCCTCAGCAAGTTTCAACACTTAAATTTATCCCTACCGACAAATTCAATAAAATTCCGTGGGCAGTTTATTTAAGTTTATATAGTGATGGAGGTTGGGTACCTGGAGAAGTTGAATACGAAAATGATCTACAGAATAAATGGTTATGGGGATATGGAATGGGCTTAAATATGGTCACCTATTATGATATAGTATTCCGATTAGAGTATTCCTTTAATAAAATGGGTGAGAGTGGTTTCTTTATTCACTTTATGGCTAGTATTTAGGTCTTAGCTTTCTTCACTTTTCCCTCATATTTATCTAATAGCTAGTGTAATTCGACTTGGTTTCTTTTAAATTGGATTTTAATTACTGCGGAAAACACCGATTTATTCTTAATTTTTCTATAAAACAGATTGAAAATTTTATCTTTGCTCACCCAAAACAGTAGCATGCGGATATTAATCATAGTCAATAAAATACCTTACCCTCCAAAAGATGGAGGTAGTATTGCTACCTTAACCTTAGCACGCAATTTTGTGAAGCTTGGACATCAAGTAGATATTCTGACTATGAATACCTCCAAACACTATTTCAGACTCGATCAGCTCCCTCTCGAACTAAGTAGAACTATTCGTTTTGTTGGTGTGGATACTCCTGCTCTCATTTCTCCTATTGGGGCACTAAAAAACCTTTTCTTTTCTGATAAAGCTTATATTGCTGAGCGATTTTATACGGAAAAGTTTAGAGATAGATTAGAATTATTATTAGATGAGGAGGAATATGATGTGATACAATTGGAAGGAAGTTATATGGGAATGTATATGCCTTCCATTAGAGCCCATTCCAATGCAAAAGTATCTATGCGTGCTCATAATTTAGAATTTGAAATATGGGAAAGAACAGCCAAGAATGCTTCTTTTCCAAAGAATTATTATTTTTCAAACCTAGCTAAAAGGATAAAAAAGCTGGAAATAAAACAGTTGAATGAGTTTGATGCCATGATTCCTATCACTTCTAGAGATGGAAAAATACTCCAGTCTTTAGGGTGTAAGATTCCTGTTCATACCACACCAACGGGTTTTGATGTCCTTGGTAGTAAATTAAATACCAGTAAACAAGAATTTCCATCAGTATTCCATATTGGAGCGCTCGATTGGCCACCAAACCAAGAAGGATTACTTTGGTTTTTTGATAAAATCTGGCCTATAGTGGTGAAGAAACATCCTCATCTGAAGTTTTATTTGGCAGGGAGAAATGCCCCAGATTGGATAAAAACCATGAAGGTGAAGAACTTAGTTTATATAGGTGAAGTAGAGAGTGCTATTGAGTTTATGAACAGCAAAGCTATAGGCGTAGTTCCGTTATTATCGGGTAGTGGAATGAGAATAAAAATAGTGGAGGGCATGGCTTTAGGAAAGGCTCAAGTGACTACGAAAATTGGCGCTGAAGGAAATCCTGCAGTAGATGGAAAAGAGTTGATGATTGCCGACGAGCCTGATGAGTTTGCAGCTAAAATTATAGAATTAGTAGAGAATAAAGAGCTTTTCGATTCCATGGGACGAAATGCCTACGAATTTGTAAAGAAGGAATTTGATAATAAAGTGATTACTCAATCCTTGATCAATTTTTATAAGAGCTTATGATGATGATCCTCCAAATATTGTTTTGGCTCTCTGTACTCATGATTTTTCATAGTTATGTTTTCTTTCCTTTATTAATAAAATTTTTAGCTAAGGGAAAAACCTTTAATTATCCAGAGCTTTCTGATGATGAGTTACCGAAGATGTCTATTTTGGTATCTGCATTTAATGAAGAAGCAGTCATAGCGGAAAAGATAGAAAGTGTTTTCAAGAGTAATTATCCAATTGCTAAATTTGAGCTATTAATTGGCTCTGATAATTCTGATGATGATACCAATGTAATTATTCAATCCTATGCTGATAAACATCCCAATCTCATATTTAATGCCTATAGCAAGCGCAGAGGAAAGCAGAATGTAGTAAATGATTTGTTTCATCTGTCTAAGGGTTCTATCCTGATACTAACTGATGCTAATGTGATCTTCGATGAGAATACCTTATTGGAAATTGCACGCCCTTTTACCGATGAGAATATTGGTTTGGTAGATACAAATATGATTAACAGGGGATTGAAAAAAGAAGGAATCAGTCATCAGGAGAAAGCCTATATTTCCCGAGAAGTTTACATTAAGCAATACGAGTCTTTGGTATGGGGTAGTATGATGGGCCCTTTCGGTGGTTGTTATGCTATTCGTCGAGAGGATTATAGTCAGGTTCCCTCCAATGCTTTGGTTGATGATTTTTATATCAATATGAAGATTTTTGAAAAGGGAAAGCTGAGTGTTAATAACCTAGAAGCTAAGGTTTTTGAAGATGTGAGTAATGACCTGAAAATTGAATTAATTCGTAAAATAAGAATCGCTACTGGGAACTTTCAAAACCTGAAATGGTTTGGTCACCTACTCTGGCCTATGAATAACGGTGTGGCATTCACTTTCTTATCACATAAAGTACTACGGTGGCTAGGTCCATTTTTCTTACTCATTAGTTTGCTGAGCTCCGCTTTACTCTGGAATACCCCATTTTACCAATTGGCTTTTAGTATTCAGATAGCCGGATTTTTTATTCCACTGCTAGATTCTTTATTAAAAAAACTCAGCTTTAACTCTAGATTCCTCCGTTTTATCACCCATTTCTATAGCATGAACTTGGCTTTGTTTATTGGTTTCTTTCGTTTCTCAAAAGGAGTGAAATCTGGTATTTGGAAGGTTACTAAACGCAATCAGTAAGGTGCTTCAAATGTTAGCCCATTTACTCCATCATAAAGAACTTAAATTCAAGTAGTAAATGCAACTTTTCGATTTAGAGGCGAAAGTATTAATTTTTTAAAACAGAAAGAGAGAAGAACTCTCCTTCGTTTTTGATATTGCAAATAGTAAACAGCTTCTTCTTTACCTTGTAAAACACTGTCGTTCTCAGCCAAAGAAATGAAGAATCTTTTTTTTAATCTAAAAATTATTTTGGACAGTATTGGATTTGCATTAAATTCAGTAAAACTGGTAGAAATATAATATTATAGAATTTCCGGACTATGATGTTTTAGTGCAAGCAAAAAGCCTGATTTTGCAAAGAAAACCTTTTGTATTGAAATTTATAAATATACTGAAAATGATTTTTATGATAAGAGCAGTCATTTTTGGTAAGAAATATAAAAAAAAGCCACCGAAAAATCCGATGGCTCTATATTCTATACTAAGAAGAATGACTATTCAAATGAAACAATAGCTTCTTTAATTAAGGCAATAGCTGCCATTAATTGTTCTTCTGTGATAACCAAAGGAGGAGCAAAACGGATGATATCTCCGTGAGTTGGCTTAGCTAAAACACCTAAATCTCTCATCTTCATACATACATCCCAAGCTTCTTTTCCATTTTTTGGCTTAATAATAACTGCATTTAATAAACCACGACCTCTTACTAAAGAAATCATAGGAGAATCAATGGCTTTCATTTCGCGACGGAAAATCTCACCTAAATACTCAGCTCTTTCAGCTAATTTTTCTTCTTTGACTACTTCTAGAGCAGCAACAGCTACTTTTGCAGCTAATGGGAAACCACCAAAAGTAGAACCATGTTCGCCTGGCTTAATGCAAAGCATAATGTCATCATCAGCTAAAACAGCAGAAACAGGAATAACACCACCAGAAAGGGCTTTCCCTAAGATCAAGATATCTGGGCGTACCTCTTCGTGGTCACAAGCTAATAATTTACCTGTACGGGCAATGCCTGTCTGAACCTCATCGGCAATAAAAAGTACATTATTGGCTTTGCAAAGCTCATATGACTTCTTTAAGTATCCATCGTCTGGTACATAAACACCAGCTTCACCTTGAATAGGCTCCACTAAGAATGCACAAACATTAGGGTCTTTTAATTCGTTGGCTAAGGCATCTAAATCATTATAAGGAACAGTAACAAAACCAGGAGTATAAGGGCCAAAACCTTTATAAGCGTCTGGGTCTGTCGACATAGAAATGATAGTAATAGTTCTACCATGGAAATTATTGGCACAAACAACGATTTTAGCTTCGTTCTCTGGAATACCTTTTTTTGTATATCCCCATTTGCGAGCTAATTTTAATGCAGTCTCGTCAGCTTCAGCACCAGTATTCATAGGTAAGACTTTGTCGAAACCAAAATATTCAGTGATATACTTTTCGTAAGGACCTAAAACATCATTATAAAAAGCTCTAGACGTTAGTGTTAACGTACGTGCTTGATCAACTAATGCCTCCACAATTTTTGGATGACAATGCCCTTGGTTAACGGCAGAATAAGCGCTTAGGAAATCATAATATTCTTTTCCTTCTGCATCCCATACTTTAGCTCCTTTTCCCTTAGATAATACTACTGGTAGTGGATGATAGTTATGTGCACCATACTTATCTTCCAACTCCATGGCTTCCTTTGAAGAAATGAATTCAGACATATGCTATGTGTGTTTTAGAGACTTGTCTTTCTAACCATTTTACTTAGAAGCGTTTAAACAAGTCTTTTGGATTATAAAATTAATTTAATTGCAGCGCAAATATACAGATATTTAAATGTCGTATTGCCTTTTGAATAGAAAATCTTGACTATTATTCCTTCTTTTTATAGCTTATAAATAGTTTGTATAAATAGTCATTTTATACCCCGAAAAGAGCTTATATTTATGCGCTTTTGTTTGTTGGAAATAAGTGTTGATTTAAGGAGATGGCTTCCTTTGCTCGCCATGAACTTGTTTCATATAAAACTCAGTAGTAGAATCTCCTCCGAAGATGTGTCATTGCGAGGCAATACACTGAGTGGTAAGGTATAGCGACGTGGCAATCTTAAGCAATAAGAGATGTAGGTTGATTTAAGACCACATCGGTCATCGGACATTTCATATCCTACATCCAAGAATTCAGCTCAGGCGGAAATATTTTCCACCCTTCGTGGTCCGCTTCCTTCTTTTCTTCCTTGTAACATTCATTCATTCTCTCATTCCACCTCTGTGTCTCATTGCCTCCGTGGTATCTTCTTTCTTCCTTGTATTATTAAATTCTTCAATACTTCTCCCCGGAAACTCAATCTCCAACTGAATCCAAGATACAGGCAAATCGGGCTCGTTATCTAATTTGCTAATAGAGATACCCAATAGACGCACCGGTTTTTCTAATGCGGCTTGACGTAATAAGTCTACTGCTAATATTAATAGCTCCTCTTTTTGATTGATCCAGTGGTTAAGGGTTTTGGATCTGCTTTGTATGGTGAAGTCATGATGCTTCATTTTAACAGTTATGGTTTTCCCCTTTACTTTGGTTCTCCATAATCGTCTCTCTAATTCCTCAGCTATTTGTTCTAGCTTTTTAATCATATCGCTTTCTGAGGAAATGTCAGTAATAAAAGTACGCTCCGCAGCAATGGATTTTCTCAACCTATTTGGTCTGACTTCACTATGCTGTATACCTCTCACGATTTCATGGAAGTGACTACCCGATTTACCAAAGTTTCTTGCTAAAAAGGCTAAGCTTTGGGCTTTTAAATCTTTGCCATTGAAAATACCTAGGCTATTCATCTTTTCAGCTGTAACTTTTCCAACTCCAAAGAATTTTTCAATGGGGAGCTCCTCCAAGAAAGCAATAACCGCGTTGGGCATAATGGTTTTTTGACCATTGGGTTTGTTGATGTCAGAGGCAATTTTGGCCGTAAATTTATTAATAGATATTCCTGCCGATGCTCTTAATCCCACTTCTTCAAAAATACGTTGGCGGATTTCTTTAGCTAATTTACTAGCAGAACTTATGTTTTTCTTGTTTTTTGTGACATCTAAGTAGGCTTCATCCAAACTTAAGGGTTCTACAAGATCGGTATAGTCAAAGAATATCTCTTGAATTTTATTGGAGATTTCTTTATAGCGTTCCATTCTAGGTTTCACAAAGATTAGAGGAGGGCATTTACGACGAGCAAGTGCTCCAGACATGGCAGAACGCACACCATAAGCTCTAGCCTCATAGCTGGCTGCTGCAATCACACCCCTCTCTCCACCACCACCTACAGCTAATGGTTTCCCCTGTAGCTCAGGATTATCCATTTGTTCCACCGATGCGTAAAAGGCATCCATATCCACATGTATTATCTTTTTGATGGGAATCTGGTCATTCATAATCGGGCAAATTACGAAAAATATAATATGGTTGAGCTGGCAAACCGGCGAATAAGGGAATCATTCCCCAAAAGGGAAGGCTTCCCTGGTTTTTAGGGTTTCTTGGTGCTCAAATAAAATTGACCCCACCTTCTCACATAAGAAAATTGATATATAGCCGGCAGCAAACGCAGCTTTTAATTCAGAACCTCTGGCCGGCCAGATAAAACTAGGGTTCATCATTATCCCAGCATTTCGGTCATTGCATGCCCTTATACTGGGCTAATGAAATGTCGCTGCTAAGCGTTTCATATGGCAAAGCATAATAGAAAGGATGATAAGCCTAGAGGGGATAGCGTCCTTGGATGCGAATACACTTATTTACGCAGGTGCGAAATCGTAACCATCGTAAATACACAACGATGTAAACAACAGAACCTAGCTCAAGCCTCCTTTTCAAACCGCTAACCTTTCTGTTTCGTATCAACCCGATCATCGAGCGGCTCTTTAAAATATTCTATTATTGCTATCATGGCGCTCCACTTCGTTTCGCACCATGCTACCAAAATACCGCACCTACGGCGCTTAGTTAGATGTTCCATATTGGCTGAATATATAAAGGATGATAGCCATAGAAGGGATAGCGTCCTTGGTAACGAAAAATATAATAAGCTTAGGTTTGTGAAGTATTATCGATGTTTTCCAATGATGTAATCAACCTTGCATAGAAAGATAGCCCCTCGAAATGAGCAGAGTCGAAGTTTGAGGATAGTATCCTTGGTTTGATAGTAATAGAAAATAGGCTAGATTTGAGGAGATTGCTTCACTACATTCGCAATGACCGGCCTTTTAATTATATACAGGTTAGTATCTCCATTCGAAGATGGGTCATTGCGAGGAGGTTCGATGAAGCAATCTCTTATAAGAATTGATGCATCTTGATATAGCACCTTCCTTCAACCATTCTATCATTCACTCATTTCTCTTCGTGTCTCAGTGCCTCTGTGGTATCTCTTTAATCTACCCCTCAAAAACCTTCATCTCAAAAACCTCGCCATCAAAAACACCATAAGAAAAACGAGAAATCCAATCGCCTAAGAAGATAAAACGACTGTTTGATTGAAGTTCGAAATCTCTAACAATATGCCAATGTCCCATCACAAAATAATCGATCTGATGGCCTTGCCTTAAATAATCTTTGGCAAACATAGGTAATCTAGAATCCTCTATGGCTCGTATAACTGGTTCTTCTCTTTCTTTTTCTTCTCGGGCTACATTCGCATAACGACTTCTTCTCGACCAAAACAAACCCATAGCCAATCCCCAATCGGGATGAATCCAACGAAATAACCATTGATTGAGTTTCTGCTCAAATATCCACTTCAAGAACTTATAGCCCTTATCGCCTTGGCCTAATCCGTCGCCATGAGCTAAAAAGAACTTTTTACCTAAAAGCTCCACTTCTAAAGGCTCTCGATGGATTTCAATATTGAGCTCTTCATTTAAATAATTGAAAGCCCAAATATCATGGTTTCCTCTAAAGAAATGTATTGGAATACCACTGTCGGTAATTTCAGCCAGCTTGCCAAAAAGACGAGTAAAACCTTTGGGAACCACCGTTTTATACTCGAACCAGAAGTCAAAGAGATCGCCGAGAATATAAATGGCTAGTGCATCTTTCTTGACCTCATCCAACCATCTCACCATCTTTCTCTCTCTAACTTTACTAGATTCCACATCGGGAATACCCAGATGAGCATCGGAGAGAAAGTAGACCTTTTTATTTGATGGTTTCGTCAAGATTCCGTTTTTTTAATGTCTGTAAATGTTTGTTTTCAGTACAAACATAAGGAAAAAAATGGCATTTTATGGCTTTGCTTTTGTGTTTGTTAGAAAACCAATTGATATGGTTTTACTGGCAAGCATTAGTTAAACAAGTTCCAGATATCGTTACCATTGGCAAATACCAATAGAGCTAATAAAAGGAACATTCCTACCATCTGTGCATATTCCATAAACTTATCGCTAGGCTTACGGCGGGCAATAATTTCATACATCAAGAACATCACATGACCACCATCTAAAGCTGGAATAGGTAGTATATTTAATACAGCAAGCATGATGGATAAGAAAGCGGTCAGACTCCAGAATTTCATCCAATCCCAAACCGGAGGAAAGATGCTACCAATCTTAATAAATCCACCAACCGACTTATAAGCTTTCATTTCAGGGTTAAAAAGTATCTTTAATTGTTTAAGATAGCTATTAATGGTTTCAAATGCTTTGTTGATACCAGCTGGTATAGCTTCTATCACGGTATAATCGCGAGATTTTAAATCAAAATCCAATCCTAAATCGGCACCAATTGAAATACCAATAAGACCATCGTCTTGCACTGCTACTTCAAAGGTCTTTAATTTGTTTTCACGTAATACACTCACCTGAACCATTTTACCTGTATTGGCAGCTACACTATCTCTGAATATTTGGAACTGGTCAAAAAAGGCCACCTGTTGTCCGTTAAGGCTTTGTATCCAATCGCCCTTCATAATTCCGGCTTCTTCTGCGGTGGAACTCTTGGCAAATTCACTGATGCGAATGGGCATACGAGGCATCAGGAAACCAGGTTTTTCGCTGGCTATTAAGTCACCTACAAACTGAGTACTTACTGGAATATCTAATCGCTGTCCATTACGATCAATTTGAATGGCTTGCACCTCCTCTAAAATTAAATGGGCAGGAATCTTCATGAAATCATCCACTTCTTGTCCATCAAGAGTTAAAATTTTATCTCCATTTTTTAAACCTAAGGTTTGGCCTAAGCTATCCACCTGAATTCCATATTTAACAGCCGATGTAGGAAGGTATTCTTCACCATAACTGGCCATCATTACAATATAGATAAGCATGGCTAATATCACATTCATAAAAACCCCACCCAACATAATGATTAAGCGTTGCCACGCGGGTTTGCTTCTAAACTCCCATGGCTCAGGGTCTTTTTCCATTTGCTCTTTGTCCATGCTTTCGTCTATCATTCCGGCAATTTTCACATAGCCCCCTAAAGGCAACCAACCCATACCATATTCTGTTTCCCCATATTTAAACTTAAAAAGGGAGAAGCCAGGATTAAAGAAAAGATAAAACTTCTCTACTTTAGTATGAAATATTTTTGCAGCGGCAAAGTGTCCAAATTCATGCACAATTACCAATACCGACAGACTTAAAATGAGTTGTAAAATTTGTATAAGGATATCCATTCTAGTTTTTTCTCTTGATTAATTCTTTGCTTTTGGCGATGGTTTCAAAATGAGTATTTTCTAAATCCTGTAAGTTTGGATTTTGGATAAAGTTCATTTCTTTCATCATATTTTCAACCACTTCTGATATTCTATAGAAAGGAAGCTGGTTTTGGAGAACCGCCTCAACAGCAGCTTCATTGGCTGCATTTAAAATAGCCGGAATATTCCCCCCTTTTTCTAGAGCTTCGAAAGCGAGTGCAAGATTACGAAATTTTTTCATATCAACAGGCTTGAAACTGAGACTCAATGCTTCCGAAAAATTAAATCTTGTTAAACCGGCTTGTTTTCGATGGGGGTGAAACATAGCATATTGAATAGGACCTCGCATATCGGGAGGACTCATTTGGGCTTTTACTGAGCCATCATTAAACTGGACCATACTGTGTACCAAAGACTGAGGATGAGCTACCACGTCTATTTGTTGAGGATTCAAATTGAATAACCACTTGGCTTCAATCACCTCAAGCCCTTTATTCATCATGCTTGCAGAATCAATGGTGATTTTGTGCCCCATCTCCCACGTGGGATGTTTAAGCGCTTGTTTTAAGGTGATTTTCTTCATTTCTTCAGCTGACCATTCAAAGAACGGCCCTCCGCTAGCGGTTAAAATGATTTTCTCTACACTCTCGGCTTGCTCACCTTGTAAACATTGAAAAATCGCAGAATGCTCCGAATCTACCGGTAATAAATTGACCTGATGCTTTTTTACCAAATCCATGAGGATATGACCACCCACCACCAAACTCTCTTTATTTGCAATAGCTAAATCTTTAGAGGCTTCAATGGTTTTTAATGCAGGCTTTAGTCCAGCAAATCCAACAATGGCCAATAACACCATATGGAGGTCTTCTTGAAGAAAAGTTTCATATAGTTCTTCCTCAGTGTTTAATACTTGAATGGAGGTATGAGCTAAAGCAGCTTTAAGGGCATTTTGTCGCGTGGAGTTTGCAATAAACACCATTTCTGGATGATATTTCAATGCCTGTTCTATCAATAAATCAATACTTGAATGGGCACTTAATATCTTTAGTCTAAATAATTCGGGATATTCAGAAATAACTTGAAGGGCTTGCCTTCCAATACTCCCAGTAGATCCTAAAATTGTAATTCCTTTACCTTCTTGACTTTCCATATTTATTACGGCCTAACCTTTTGGATGGCATATTCTACGATATTATAATAAGCAGCAAAACTAAATAAATTGATGATATATAAATATTGTTTTAGATTTTGATTTCGAACTAATATTTATTATCTTTACTTAAATAGACGACTTATTTTTTGAAAGAACTTATAATACTTCATTTTCGTAACCACCATTTCTTAAAATATAGTCTTATAATATATAAACTTTTATTATGTTGACTAAAATTAATACATATAGGATCGTATTCTTTAGCCCTCATTCTTCATTCTTTGTAGATATTAAGGAAGGATTGATACAAAAGGGAATGAACATAGCTAGTGCAGCCAATTATCAGGCTTTGTTGGGTATAATAGAGGATAAGAAAAACTGCATCATAGTTTCTGATTATTTATTCCCAGCATTTAATGGTTTAGAATTATTAAAGAAGATTAAAAAGGACTTCAATATAGTTCCTCCCATTATTTTTATACTTGATGATTATAAAACGGAAATCATAGAAAGCCTCATTGAATATGGAGCTCGTGATTTTATTGTAGAAGGGAAATCTAATCTAATTAGTGTTTTTGAGAGGATTGTTTTATTAATGACTCATCTCCAGAGAGAAAAGAAACAGTTGGAGATAGCAAAATCAGAGAATAAACCAGATGAGTTTACCAGATTTTTAGATGTGATAGATGAGTTGGTATTTATCAGAGAACTAGAAGGCCCTTTTATTACTGTCAATTATAATTCATTAGAGCGATTGAGATACAGCCGTGAAGAAATGCTTAGCATGGAACCAGAAAAGATTATCGCTCCACAAAAGATATTTGACTATTTATTAGAGGTTCGATTATTAAAGGATAAGAAAAAGCATGTTTATGAAACAGAACTCATTTCTAAAGATTTCAGAAGCATTCCGGTAGAAATTAGTTCCTCCATTACTGAAATAAAGGGCAAGCAAGTGATCATTACTATTGCTCGTGATATTTCTGATCGCTTAGAAACCAATAAGGAATTGAAAAATCTAAATAGTGATTTAGAGAAGATTAATAGAGAGTATAAAACCCAGAATGATCGACTTAGAAATATAAATAGAGAAATTGAAGAAAACAGACATGCTTTAAAATTAGCCCTTAATGAGGCTGAAAATGCAGAAAAACTGAAAAATAGGTTCTTGGCCAATATGAGTCATGAGATTAGAACTCCTATGAATGCTATTGTGGGTTTTAGTCAGTTATTGGAAGATGCCGATCCTGAGGATACTTCTGATTTTATACGCATCATCAATAATAATTCCGATACGCTATTACAATTGATTAATGATTTAATGGATATTGCAAAGATTGAGTCTGATCTTGTAGCCATCAATACAGAAGCCTTGAGTATTCACCAGTTATTACTGGATATAAAAACGATATTTGATTTCGATAAGCATAATAAAGACAAAGGTCATATTGAAATTAAATATTCACAGACTGAAAATTTAGACACGATTATTGAAACTGATAAATTGAGGCTGAAGCAGGTATTGATGAATTTAGTCAATAATGCTTTGAAATTTACAGAAGAAGGTAGTGTAGAGATTAGTTTTGAAATAAAAAACAATTTAGTTCACATATATGTAAAGGATACAGGGATTGGGATCCCTATCAAATTACAGCAGCAAATATTTGAACGTTTTCAGCAAATCGATCATATTGAGAAGCCACAAGGAACTGGTATTGGTCTGTCTATTAGCCGTTCTTTAATGCGATTATTAGGTGGGGAAATTAGCTTAAGCTCCGAAGTAAATAGAGGATCGGTTTTTGAAATCATCCATCCTTTATCCCAAGAAAACAATTCTAAGGTAAAACCTCCTCAAAAAAACATGGTGATGATAGCAGAAGATGAAGAGGACAATTACCACCTACTGAAATATGTATTGAAAGATTTAAATCTAGATGTCATTTGGGCTAAAAATGGTAAGGAAGCCATAGATTATTGCAGAGAAAAGAATATTTGCTTGGTGCTTATGGATATTAAAATGCCTACTGTAGATGGCTTGCAGGCTACCACCGAAATATTGAAACTTCAACCCGATTTACCCATCATTGCTCAAACCGCCTATACCCAAGATGAAGATATAGAGAGGTGTAGACGAGCTGGTTGTGTAGAATTCATTGCCAAACCAATCAATCTAACTCATCTCAGACGCACTATTGCAAAATATGTTTAAAACCCATAGATGATGAGCAGTACGATAAATATCAACATTAAGAAATTGCCCTCTGGCAAATACAAAGCTACTTCAAACGATTTTGAGGAGCTTATTGTTATAGAAAATAACATTGCTGAGGCACTAAGAGCAGCAAAGGAAAAAATTCACGATTTGTTAAGGGCTTAGGATTAGATGGTATTAAAAGGGAATCCATGACATTACGGTCAGGATTAAAACGCTTATTTCCACAGATGTGTTTTTTTAGAATCGCAAGCTCTCCGCCTCGCCACTTCTCGAGCTCATTTAAATAGTCTAAGGATGATGCTAATTTGAGTCCTGGAAGGGCGACAGATGAATAGCCGCGGGGAAGCCCGTGGAAATGAATGCGGTCTTAATATTGCTTGGCCAGATAGCGATTTATTTAAAAATAGCCACTCGTAAATCATCATCAGAGCGATTCGATGCTCTAAACATAGCCGTAGTATTAAATTCCATGATGATATTCCCTTGGGCATCTAAACCTATGATTCCACCGCTAGCGTTTTGAGATTTTAGTTTGTCTTGAATCACATAATTTGCTGCTTCTTCAATACTTTTTCCTTGATATTTCATGATGGCGGCCACATCGTAGGCCACTACATTTCTAATGAAGAACTCCCCATGACCCGTGGCTGAAATCCCACAAGTATGATTATCGGCATAGGTGCCAGCGCCAATAATTGGGCTATCACCCACTCTTCCGGGCATTTTCATGGTCATGCCTCCAGTGGAGGTTCCAGCTGTAATATTCCCGTGTTTATCTAGTGCTACGCAGCCCACTGTTCCGTGCTTGTCTTGCTTCATTTTCTCGTAGCTTTTCCATCTTTTTTCGGTATAAAACCAAGAAGTATCGGTGATTTCCACTCCATGTTCTGAAGCGAATTTCTCAGCACCATCACCAATAAGCAATACATGTGGCGATTTTTCCATCACTGCAATGGCTGCACTGATGGGGTTTTTAATATGACGGACTCCAGCCACCGCCCCTGCTTTTCCACTTTTTCCATCCATAATGGAAGCATCCATTTCATTTTGACCCAAAGCATTAAAAACGGCTCCTTTACCAGCATTAAAAAGTGGTGAATCCTCCATGATATGAATACTTGCTTCAACAGCTTCTAAACTTGTCCCCCCATTTTCTAGAATGACAGAGCCCGCCTGAATGGCCTCCTCTAATTTTTGTTTGTATTCTGATTGTCTTTCCTCAGAGAATCCTTCTTTTTCAATGTCTCCAGCTCCTCCGTGAATGACTATGGTCCAATCGGGATTAGTTTGTATTTTTTGTTCTTTTTCGTTTTTCACTTCCATTTGACAGGACCAAAGTAAAATGAGAATAATAGGTAGGTATTTTTTCATTTCTATTTATTATTTGGCTTTTTATAGTTATTTATTGGTATGGATGTCAAATATAAACAATTTTCGCAAGGCTTTTTGAAGTGTATCGATAACTGTTTTCAATTTGAAAAAATTAAAGCATTATGGCACAAAACACTCAAAGGAGACACGAAAATAAAAAAACTAGAATAACTCACTTTATATGATTCTTCTTTGTGGATTTTGTGAATCTTGGTGGTTCTTTGTACAATAGCATTCTATATGATTTTAATCTTTTTGAATAAACATTAAAATAGCTCAAAACTTTTTATAATTTCATTTTTAGTTACTAATCAGTAAGAATTACTATAGTTTAATTTTCCCTGATTTACCCCGACCCCAAGGGGAGTCAGGGAAAAGATTCAGCAAAATGATTAGATTGAAAAATTTGATATTCTATTATAATTTGATTTTTGAAACTGAAATCTGATTTTTTGGCTCCCCATGGGGAACTACTCTTTATACACATCTTGTTTAAACAAATCAAAAGCTATTTTGAA
>NZ_JABKCA010000051.1 GCF_013166655.1 Lentimicrobium sp. L6 | reverse complement strand
GCTTTTTTGAGTGAAGCAGGTGGAGTCTTGACTTTTTTTGCTTCGTTTTTTGTGTTAAGACAAAAAATGATGAACCAAAATCACAAGGAATTCAAAAAAAAGTATTCTTGGGGCAACTATTACCAATAAAACTACGACTCCATAGATATGGAGTGGAACCAGTCTGACATCATTAAAGCATGTCGGAAACAAAATAAAACAGCACAAAAGGCTTTATTTCAGCGCTATAGTAAGCAATTCTATGGCCTGTGTCTCCGCTATGTCAATAATCGAGAGGTGGCTGAAGAAGTATTAATGGACGCTTTTATGGATATATTTAAGAATATAAAAAAGTATAAAACCAAGTCTTTTGAGGCCTGGATGAAGTCTATTGTGGTCCATAAATCTATCGATTATTATAGAAAACACAAAAATGACCCTATGTTTTCTGATGTGGATACTGTTTATGCTGGTGGTCTTTCGAACCCGCAAACCAATGATGTGGAAATGGATGAATTACTGAAAATGCTCTATACTTTGCCTGCTGGATATCGAATGGTTTTTAACCTTTTCGCTATTGAAGGTTACCAGCACAAAGAAATAGCTAAACAGCTAGGTATCTCTGAAAGCACATCGAAGACACAATTTTTAAAGGCTAAACAAAAATTACAAATCATAATGGAGAAAGGAGGATATCATGGATAAGAAACAAGATGTTGAAATGCTATTTAATGAAAAGTTCAGCCAATTTTCTCCTGAACTATCTCCTGATGCCCTCACTACTTTGGATGCTAAGCTCAAAACGGCCATGTATTTTCGTTGGGCAAAATATATTTTGATTGCCGGAATCATCTCTGTTTCTTCTTGGTTGGTTTATGAGGCCTTGCAAAATGAGGAACGACCCAATGAGGGAACTCATCTAGAACTCCCACTCTCAAATACTCAAAACACCATTACTAAAAGTGTTATAAAGGAAGAGAATGCAGAACCTATAGCTGAATCTCAAATGATAGACTCCCCTAAAATATCTGATGAAGAAATGATAACTCTACAAGAAGAGCAGTCAAATCCCTTACAGAAAAATGAAGAGAATATTTCCGAAACTATTATAGTGGATTCTGAACAAAAAGAAATTATTTCATCTAGTGAAAATCATAAAGAGCCTCAAGCTATTTTGCTAGATGAGGAACTTGATATTGAAGAAAAAACCTCATCTGAAATTCTGATAGCACCGGAGTTGACAAATGAATCAGAAGAAAAAACCAAAGAGAATACCAAGCCTGAAACTCCAATTTTTGAAGAAAATGAAAGCATTTCTTTAGAGGAGGCCATTCAAGAAACATTAGCAGAAGAATTAGGAATAGCTGTGAGCATTGAAATTGGAGAAGAAAGTGCTTTAACAAGTGAGGAGAGTAATACAAGTATAGATGGAAACAATAAAGAAATAGATTCAAAAGATAAAAAGAAAACAAAGCCCAAGAAGAAAGCTAAGAAGACAAAGTTTGCCAAAACTACAGATAGGAGTGCTCAAGGTACAAAAACAAAGAAACTAAATGCCTTTCTTGATATTCATGTAGGTGGATTTATGTTTGATAATACCGCATCTTCTCCTGCTTTATATAGTGATAGTTTAACATCAACAGCTTATACTCAAACGCCTCAGTTGTCCTACGAATTTGGAATGGGATTTCAGTTAAAATTAAAAGATAAACCTTGGTTATTATATACCGGAATCGATTATCAAGTTTTTAAAGAGAAAATAGACTATAAATGGTCACAGAGCTTCGAAGATATCGAACTGAGTTATTGGAATTACGATTCTACTTTTAGCATAGAGCAAGTAATTGATACCTTTTATATCATAGTCGATACCAATCACTTTGTAATAGATACCATTTTCAGGCAAGATACGCTTCTTTCTCATGTAGATTCAACCTATAACAAAGTGATGTCCACTGACGAAAATAGCAAGAAGTATACCAATACTTATACTTATTTAAACATTCCTTTGATGATAGGTTATGAGTTTAAAACCCATAATAAAAAATGGAGTTTCCAGGTATTAGGAGGAGCGGCTATTGCACTTAATCTGAGCAATGAGGGTTATTATTATAGCAAAGATGGAGGTATTCAGGAATATAGCGGAAAGGTGAATCCATCGCTTACCTGGCGATTAATGGCCGCAGCAAATATCAACTATCAATGGAAGAAGTGGCAGTTCTATATTCAACCCGAATATCAATATCAACTGAACGAAAGCCAAGTCCTCAATCAAGATATGAGAAGGAAATACCAATTATACAAAGTAAAAGCGGGTATTCGATTTAAATTGTTTTAAAATAGTTGTTTTAGGAAGCTCAGACTTTGTGGATTGATTAAGCCTCATAAAAAATAATTATAGAGGGTTTTTAATTATTTGCTTAGCTTAATGGGGTCTAACAAACTGTAGAACTAATTATTTTTGAGCATGCTTTTTTCGCTCCCCTTGGGGTTGGGGAAAATGAAAAAAGACTAAAAATCATTATGTTAGGTGTTTACCTTCTAGTTTTGAATAAGCACTTATCTAAACACCTCAATTAAATTAAATAGAAAATATTTTTAGAGACAGGCAACTATTGTGAGCAAATCCACGATTACCCCTTTGAAAAGGCAAAATGCCTAAAAGAGTGGCTTCACAATTTTAATTTAAAATAATTAATCATGAAACGTATTTATTTATTCTTTGTCCTAGTTTTTTTAGGAACGCAAATCATGGCATTAGATTTAGTGGTCAACGGAACGGTAGTTGATGAAAATGGAGATGCCATCTCTGGCCATATGGTCAATATTTATAGCAGCGACTCAATTGCTGGATTTTTCTATTCTAATTCTGTATTTACCAATAGCGATGGTTATTATATTGATGAAATTACTTTAGACGATGAAAATACTCAAGGAGAAATCATCCTCTCCACAGAAACTTGTAATGACTATTTAGTGGTTTCACAGTTTTTCAATCCTGGCAATATGGAAATCTATTATGATTTTGAAGTTTGTACAGATACTTCTGGTGGAGGTGGAGGAAATGATACCACCAACTATAGTTGTGAAAACTTCTTCTATTACATAGGTGAAGGTCTAGAATATCAATTTGCAGGTGAGATATTTAGCGAAGGTGATGCCATATTCTCATGGAACTTCGGTGATGGAACAACAGCTGAAGGAATGGAAGTGAACCATACTTTTGCAGAAGATGGAACTTATTCAGTAAGCCTAGAAACTGTTCTTAACGATACTTGTGAATATATTTCTACACAAACTATTTATGTGATGCAAGACACCACAGGTGGAGGAAACGATTCTACCAATTGTCAGAATGCATTTGAATTTGAAGTAGATGATATGACGGTTACCGTTTGGGGTTACGGACTCGATAATACTGAAATCATAGACTTTGCATGGAGTTTTGGTGATGGTACAAGTGCTGAAGGTCAAGAAGTCACTCATGAGTATGCCAATGGTGGTGATTATATGATTATATTGACTACTACTAATGTTGAAGGCTGTGTAGCAACATCTAGCCATTGGGTGAATATTGTAGGTGGTAGCTCTGGAGAATTCCTATGGGGGCAAGTATTTGCAGAAAACATGCCTCTTGACTCAGGAATAGCTAGCCTATATGGTATTATGAACGATACTGTTTCTGGTCAAGACTTTGTATTAATAGCTCAGTGTGTAATAGATTCTATTGGGGCTTACTATTTTGCTGATATACCTCAAGGTAGCTATTTAATTTTAGCAGAAGCTGACCAATCTTCATTACATTTTAATACTACTTATCCGACCTATTATGGCGATGCTATCTATTGGTTAGATGCAACTATTATTACTCTTGGTGAACTAGAGAACCCATATGATATTATTCTTCAGACTACTTCTGGTGCCAACTCTGGCGACGGTGTCATCAATGGAGATATTATAGGGGATGGTTTTAAAAGTCAGTTGTCAGCTGATGATATTAGTTTATTCTTATTATCTGAAACTGGAAATCCATTAGAGATTACATCTAGTATTGACGCAGGATTCGATTTCTCTAATATCGCTTTCGGCACCTATATGGTATATGCTGAAGTAATAGGTTTAACAACTCAGCCAGCTATTATTACCTTAAGCGCTGACAATCCTACTTCTCATGTGGAAATCAATATTACCGAAAATGGAGTCACCACAGGATTAGAAGATATCGCATCAAGATATATCGCTCGTATTGGTGATATTTATCCTAATCCAGTAGGCAATATAGCTTATCTCGAAGTAGAAGCTCAAGAAGCTACTCAAGTTGAGGTTTTAATTATCAATCAACTAGGACAAGTGATGTATGAAGCCCAAGAGCAATTAAGTATGGGAACACAAAGATTAGAAATCAATACCAATCAATTAAAATCTGGTTTATATTTCCTACAGCTAAGAAACGATGGAAAGAATATGATAAGCCAGAAGTTTATTAAATAATAAATACTCAAACTCTTTTATAATCCACTCTATCATTAGAGATAATGATGCACCCTTGCCAATTTTGGTGGGGGTGTTTTTTTGTTTTCAGTAGATATTTTGAAATTAATGTATTGGCAAGAAAAGTATTTTCTCTTAAAAACATTCTGGCCAACTATGCCAAGGGAATATATCTCAATCAAATGAAGGTATTTTAGCCACAAAAAAACTTATTGTTCAATAAAACCAATCTGCCAATTTCTGCTTCAAAAATCATCAAGAAAAACTCAAAAAAAACCCGGGCAAAGACATTATTTTCCTTTGTGCCTCTTTATGAAATCCTCTGAGTCAATTTGTGGTACAGCTATTCAATAACTTGTCCCGCAAAACAAGAAAGTTTCACAACTTGTCTCGAGAAACGGGAAAGGGGATTCAATTATATTGAAACGATTTATAGTACTCAATATGGTTTTTAATTGGTATAGTTGTACATTTACTTTTCCAAAAAAACACACAAACAAATCGCATGAAAAAAGTACTCTATTTCCTATCACTAATCTTATTATTATCCTGTGGAACATCAGTAAATAAAGAAGAACAACAAAAAGATTTACCTCGCATTGCCATAGCTGGAATTGCCATTGAATCGAGCACCTTTTCTCCGGCTCAAACCCACAAAGAAGCTTTTCATGCTCGTCGTGGCGAGGAGGTATATACCTATTATAATTTCCTTTCGCCAGATTCCATCAACAGAAAAAGAGCAACCTATTTCCCTAGCCTTAGAGGTCATGCCATCCCTGGTGGAATTGTTACCCGTGAAGCTTACGAATCATTACTCAAAGAAACGCTAGAAAGACTCAAAGAAAACCTTCCCTACGATGGTTTATTCCTCGATATTCATGGTGCCATGAGCGTGGTAGGTTTAGAAGATCCAGAGGGTGACTTTATCATCAAAATAAGAGAAGTAATAGGTTATGAAACCATCATTTCTACTTCAATGGATTTGCATGGAAATGTTTCGCCACGATTGGCCGAGAATAGTGATTTAATCACTTGTTATCGTTTGGCTCCCCATGAAGATGCCACAGAATCAAGAAAACGAGCTTTGACTAATCTTTTAGATAGATTAGAAAGTGGAAAAGGAAAACCAGCCTTTAAAGCTTGGATTCCTATTCCCATCTTACTTCCAGGAGAAAAAACCAGCACCAGAATTGAACCCGGAAAAAGTCTTTATGCGCAGGTAGCTCCAGTGGCTGATAAAGAAGGGATTTTAGATGCTGCCATTTGGGTCGGTTATGCTTGGGCCGATGAAAAACGCAATCATGCAGTGGTGATGGTTACGGGTGATGAAAAACAAAAAGTAATAGAAAACGCAGAAGCATTGGCACAAAGCTTTTGGGAGGTGAGAAATGATTTTGTATTTGTAGCACCAGTTGCCCCATTAGAGGAATGTTTAAATATGGCTATTGCCAGCAATAATCACCCATTCATCATTAGCGATATGGGCGATAATCCTACTGCTGGTGGTGCAGGGGATGTAACTTGGACATTAAATGAAATACTAAGCCATCCTGAATTTAAAACGGAGGAAGGTTCAAAATTAATATATGCTTCTATTCCTGGTCCCGACCTTGTTAAAAAAGCTTTAGAAGCTGGAGTAGGTGGACAAGTAAAAGGAGAAGTGGGAGCCGCTATTGATGATCGATTTTCACCACCAATTCAGTTAGAAGGAAAAGTAATGGCCATAAAGCATGGCGATAAATATGCTGAAACCGAAGTAGTGGTACAAGTAGGTTCTGTTTCAGTCATTGTTACCAAAATACGTAAGCCCTATCATCATGAAAGCGATTTCACCAATCTAGGTTTAAATCCTAGAGGTGCAGATATTGTCGTAGTGAAAATTGGATACCTAGTACCAGAACTTTATGATATGCGTGCCGATTGGATTATGGCCCAAACCCCAGGCGGTGTGGATCAAGACCTAGAAAGATTGGGGTATAAACACATAAAACGCCCTATGTTTCCATTGGATGCAGATATGGCAGATCCAGACCTCAGCGCGCGTTTAATCCCAATCTCTGGATCAAAAAAATAATGCTATGGAAATCAAAACTCATCTTACTCCCTCTACTAAAATTGCTGAGCTAATTTCCGATAAGAAGCTAGTGAACTCAGTTGAAGAGGGTTTTCAAATTATGATAGACCTTTATTATCAGGATTATGATAAAATCATCATGCAAGAGTATCATTTTAATGCAAAATTCTTCGATTTGAAAACTAGAATATTCGGAGACCTCCTCCAAAAATTCTCCAATTACAAAGTAAAACTGGCTATTATTGGCAAGTTCTCAAAATACGAAAGCAAGAGTTTTCAAGACTTTATAAAAGAGAGTAATCAACAAAAAAGAGTATTTTTCCTTTCAAATTTAGAGGAAGCTATTCATCAATTAAATTCTTAAAATTATAAATTATGGCAACAGATAAAGACTTTGTAAATTACGTGGCAGACCAGATGGAGCAGGCTGGAGAGATCAGAACGAGAGCCATGTTTGGGGAGTATGGAATATACTGTAATGATAAATTCTTCGCTCTGATTTGTGATAATAAGCTATTCATTAAACCCACAAAAGCTGGAAGAGCTTTTCTTGGTGAGGTCAATGAAGCACCTCCCTATGAAGGCGCAAAACCAAGCTTCTTAATTACGGAGGAATTGGAAGACAGAGATAAACTCGCCGAATTGGTGAAGGTTACTATTACAGAATTGCCAGCGCCTAAGCCTAAGAAAGAGAAATAGAATTTCTTGAAGTGTCTAAAGTATATCAAAGTACTTAGGGTTAATAGTCTGAGTTATCTATATAGTATCCCCTTCGCTAGAAGGCTTTAAGGGATGAGAGTCTCGTAAAGCATCACAACACTGGTTTTGGAAGTTCTCTTGTTCCTCTCGAAAGAAGATTTTTATATGGTCACCTGGGTTTGGGAATTCGCACTAGCTTGTCTAGAAACCTACTATATAACTAGATTCTATATTCAAGAATAAACCAATCCTAGTCTATATCCCAATAAATCCTAGAATGCTTTCATTTTCCACTATTACATTCATCATTTTGTTTAATTTAGTTAGCTCAAATGAAGCAACAAGATAGTAATACAAATAAAAGGATTTTCATAAGTAATATGTTAGGTTACTGTTGTATAAGGGTGGTTAAAGAAGATTTGACCAAGCTTGGTATTTCTGTTGTTGATATAAAATTGGGAGAAGCCACCCTCAATTATGATCAAGATAAGGTTAGTAAGAAACAAATAGAAGAAGTATTACAAAATTTAGGAATGAGTCTGATCATTAGTAAAGATGAGATAATGGTAGAGCAAATCAAACAAACTGTAATCGAGTTGGTTCACTATATGAATAATGTGGATTCTATCTCTAGAAAATCGGAATACTTAGTGGAGAAACTAGGCAAAAGCTATCAAGCCTTGTCCAAAGTATTCTCAAAAGTTGAACCCATAACACTTGAGCGTTATATCATCCTTCAAAAAATAGAAAGAGTAAAAGAGTTGGCTGTGGAAGACCATATTTCATTAAGCGAAATTGCTTGGATGATGGATTATAGCAGCCCCCACCACTTGTCTAACCAGTTTAAATCCATTGTTGGGGTTTCCTTGTCTGACTTTAAAAAAAGTCCTTCTTTCTATAAGAAGTCACTCAACAAACTCTATTAATTCGGTCAGTATCATTCATAAATCTTGACTTATTCTTAAATAAACCTGTTTTATTAATAACACCACATTTTGTAAAAAAAAGACCAAATTATGTAACAATTCCCTTTGTTGCATCCCGTATTTTTGTCTTATAAATTATTGAAAAATGAATATAACAGAAGAAATAAAGATTAGCGACAATGGATTCGTTTTCAATTCCAAAACTGGGGATTCTTTTAATGTAAATCCAACAGGTCTAGAGTTAATAAAACTAATTGCTCAAAACATTGACTTCGATAGCATTAAAGAGATATTTATCCAGAAATATGATATCGATGATTTGGCTTTTGAGAAAGATTACCATGAGTTTTGCGCCATGGTTAACTATCATCAGGTTGCCACTACTGAAGATCCGCTTGATTTCAAATAAAACAAAACCAGCATGTCAACTTTACAACTTACAATAGCCGTTACTGGTCTAAACAATACCGATAACCCTGGCCCTGGAGTTCCCGTAATTCGATCCTTGAAAGACTCCAAAGCCTTCGATATTAAATTTATTGGATTAGTGTATGAAACCTTAGAGCCGGGCATATATATGGAGGGCTTATGTGATAAAATTTACCAAATCCCTTATCCTTCCGCTGGCACTAACGAATTAATCGATAGGATTGAGGAAATCCACCGTCGTGACCCCATCGATATTCTCATTCCTAATTTCGATGCTGAATTGTTTTCCTTTATGAAGAATGAAGTCCGCCTATTAGAAAGCGGTATTCGAACTTTTTTACCTACGATAAAACAATTCCAAGAAAGAGATAAAGATAAACTGCCGGAGTTTGGCGAAAAATATGATTTAAAAGTTCCTGCAAGTCTTAACTTAGGCAGCCAAAATCAGATTTCTCAAATCAAAGATAAGTTTGAATATCCGGTGATGGTGAAAGGAAAGTTTTATGATGCATATATGGCATATAATTCGGAGCAAGTAAAGCAGTCTTTCAATAAAATCTCCTCAAAATGGGGTTTACCAGTGATTATTCAAGAGTTTGTAAAGGGCACCGAGGTAAATGTAATTGCTCTTGGTGATGGAGAAGGAAATACCATTGCCGCCGTACCTATGCGAAAACAATATATTACTGACAAAGGGAAAGCTTGGGGGGGAATTACCCTTGCCGATAAAAAAATGTTAGAAATCACAAGCAACCTAATCCGTAAAACAAAGTGGAAAGGTGCTATGGAGCTTGAGTTAATAAAAACCGTTAAAGGAGAATATTACCTTCTCGAAATTAACCCTCGTATTCCCGCATGGGTTTATTTAGCTGTGGGTGCTGGTCAGAATATTCCTGAAGCATTAGTAAAATTGGCTTTAGGTCAGGAAGTAGCCCCACTAGAAGCTTACAGTTCAGGAAAAATGTTTGTGCGCTATTCATACGACATTATTGTGGATCTAGAGAAGTTTGAATCAATAGCAATGAACGGAGAATTATAAAAGAAATATCATGGAAAAGTTAAAATATACAAAACCCTCAATTAGTAAGATAAATGCCGGAATGCCAAGTAAATTTGGATTGCCAGTAAAACAAAAAATAATTTCAGAAATTGATGGAATAGCCGTTCCAAGCTTATTGGAAGCATATGGCTCGCCACTTTTTGTTTTTTCTGAAAAGACAATAAGAAACACTTTTGCAGAGGCCAAACAAGCCTTTGAAACTAGGTATCCTAAAGTACAATTTGCCTGGTCCTATAAAACCAATTACTTAGATGCTATCTGTAGTATTTATCATGATGAAGGTTCTTGGGCCGAAGTGGTTTCTGGTTTCGAGTTTGAAAAAGCACTTTCAAATGGAGTGAAGGGTTCTCAAATTTTGTTTAATGGTCCAGATAAATCCAAATCTGACTTAATCATGGCTATAGAGCATAATGCCTATATTCATATTGACCATTTCGATGAACTCTATTTGTTAATAGAAATCAGTCGTGAATTAAATAAGAAAGCGAGAGTGGCCATTAGAATAAACCTAGATGCTGGAATTTATCCCATGTGGGATCGTTTTGGTTTCAATTATGAAAATGGGGATGCTTGGAATGCCATAAATAGGATTATGTTAGCCGATAGTCTTGAGCTCATTGGTTTACACACTCATCTTGGCACCTACATTATGGCGCCATCAGCATATGGCATTGCTGCTTCTAAACTTTCAAACCTCTATATGGCAGTTCACCATAAATTCGATTATTGGTTAAAATATATAGATCTAGGTGGAGGCTTTGCTTCGAAAAACACTTTAAAAGGCGCCTATATGCCTGGCAGTGAAACCTGTCCTTCTTTTGACGATTATGCCGAGGCCATCTCCAATGCTTTGATTTCTTCGGAAATTCCTCATGAAAAACTACCTGTCTTATTTCTAGAAACGGGTAGAGCCTTAATAGATGATGCCGGTTATCTATTGACAACCGTGATTGCAAATAAACGCTTGAGCGACAGAAGACGCTCCATGGTGATTGATGCAGGGGTGAATCTTTTGTTTACCTCCTTTTGGTATAACCTAAATGTATACACCACCCGAGAACTCGACCATGCTGAAGAATCCTCCATATATGGTCCATTATGTATGAATATTGATGTGGTTCGTGAAGCTATTGTCATTCCGCAGGTTGGTGTGGGTGAGCCTTTAGTCATAGAGCGCGTGGGAGCATATAATGTTACTCAATCGATGCAATTTATCACCTATCGCCCCAATGTGATTTTAATTGATGAGGAGGGTGAAACACATGTGATCAGAAAAAAAGAAAGCTTAGAGTCCTTTAAAAATACGGAAAACAACCCCAAAAGAAAATAAAGCCCTCATTGTAAAAAGTAATTGATTAAATTTATCTTTCACTACGAATAAGACAGATTTCTTAATACCATTATTAAAAACATCATAAAAACCAAAGAAAATCAGAATGGAAAAAAACATTAGAATAATAAGCAAGGAGATTATATTTACTGTTTTGAATAGTTATTCCCAGGTGTTTTTTTCCACTTCTAAAATTCTGGCCATTGTTTTATTATTGATTAGTTTCTTTGATTATGGAGCTGGAATCGGTGGTTTAACTGCAGTAATCATAGCCAATATTCTGGCCCATTTTCTTGGATATAATGAGTACTATATAAAATCTGGATTATTTGGATTTAATAGTTTGTTGGTTGGTTTGGGTGTTGGTTTAACTTTTCAACCCTCCATAGAATTATTTCTATTGATTGCCATTGCATCCACTACAGCCTTCTTTCTCACCATAGCTTTTCAAGGCGTGCTTGGGAAATATGGGCTTCCATTTTTAAGTATCCCTTTTTTAGCCACCATCTGGATTGTACTTTTAGCAGGAGGAGAACTCACAGCCCTCAATATCAGCGAAAGAGGAATCTATACCTATAATGAGCTCTATGGAATTGGTGGACAAGCCATGGTGAGTCTATACGATTGGTTGGACGGCTTAATCAGCTCTTCATTTCTTCGGATTTATTTTTATTCTCTTGGAGCTATATTTTTTCAAAAGGGCTTATTGGCCGGAATACTCATTTCACTTGGTCTTCTGATATATTCTCGAATTACCTTTGTTCTTTCAATTTTGGGATATACCATCTCCTACATTTTCTACATTTTTGTGGGAATTGAATTTAACTCACTGAGTTATACTTTTATTGGCTTTAATTATATTCTGACCGCTATAGCCCTAGGAGGATATTATCTTATCCCAGGCCGTACCAGCTTTGCATGGATAATGGTATTATTGCCCTCAGTGGTTTTAATAACTATTAGTACTCAGCAACTCTTTGCCCATTTCTACATTTCACCCTATTCTTTGCCATTCAATATGGTGGTATTGATGTTTTTATATTCTCTAAAACTAAGGGAGAAAAGAGCCAATAAGCTACTCGAAACACCAATCCAACTGGGCAACCCTGAGAAAAATCTTTATTTACAATCGGGTAATCTAAGGCGTTTTCCTGCAAGATTTCCAATTGCAGCTTCCCTACCTTTCTTTGGAGAATGGCAAATCAGTCAGGGGCACAAAGGAGAGATTACTCACAAAGGAGCCTGGCAGAATGCATGGGATTTTGTGATAACAGATAATAAGGGCGAACAATACAAAGGCAGTGGTGATTTTGTAGAAGATTATTTCTGCTTTGGAAAAGCAATAACTGCACCTTTTGAAGGAACAGTGGTAGAAGTCGTTAACTCCATATCTGATAATACTATTGGCAATGTAGACATCATTAACAATTGGGGAAATACCGTTATCATAAAACATAGTCACACTATATTTTCCAAGTTGTGTCATCTAAAGCACCAGTCCGTTGCAGTAAAAGTAGGAGACCAGGTGAAAAAAGGACAGTTACTCGGGAAATGTGGAAACTCAGGTCGCTCCCCTTACCCACATTTACACTTTCAATTTCAACCCACACCATATATTGGCTCTACAACTCTAGATTACCCCATTGGACACTATCTTCTAAAAGGTGAAAAATACAATTTCGAAACCTTCTCTATTCCTCAAAAAGGACAGGTGGTGGCCAATCCTAGGAAAAATAATTTACTGACAAAGCTCCTCCATTTTATTCCTGGTCAAGGTATTTCTGGTGAATTTAGAATTGAAAATACAAAGACTGGAGTTCAGGAATACCATGAAGAATTCAATTGGAGAGTAAATACTGATGTGTTTAACTCGATTTATATAGAAAGCGAAGAGGATCATACTTTTGCCTACCTGTACAATAATGAGGAACAACATTATTTCACTAATTATATTGGTAAGAAAGAAACTGCCCTATATTGGTTTTTCTTGGCATTATTTAAAGTTCCTTTAGGCTTCTTGCCCAATAGCAATATTAAAGACAATGTTCCTATAAACCTCATGTTTGGTGGTGTTTCTTTGTTCCTTCAGGATATGATTGCGCCCATATATCTTTTTCTAAAAGCAGATTACAAACTAGAAATTGAAGAGGAAGGCGATATCCTTTTATCAGACCATATATTATTGAAATCAGAATTGACTAAAAAAATCGCCGGACAAAGCACAGAAAAATATCATTTCAAAACTAAACTCGATGAAAGTGGTGTTTTCGATATTGAGCTAGTTAATAAAGATTTAAAAATACAGATTACATGTCAAAAAAATTAGTCGTCATAAGCTTTTTATTGATGCTTTTTTCTGTTAGCTATGCACAGGAAAAGATGAACGATAGGGTAGTTGATATACAATCCTATCAACTTTTTCGTGAGGAAAAATGGCCAGAATTGATTCAATTGTCAGAGGAGGCTAGAGCACAAGGAATCGACTTTTATTATCTTCAATATCGAACTGGCATAGCTTGGTACAAGCAAGGTAAATATCGTAAAGCTTGTCAATATTTTATAGACGCATATGCTAAAGACCAATCCGACAACTGGCTTCAAGAGTATGTTTACTATAGTTTATTGTTTAGTGGTCGAAAACTAGAAGCCAATAAATATATCAGCTCCTTTTCCCAAGAAGTGAAAGAGAAGATAGGACTTCGCAAAACTGCAGTCGATTTCTTGGCATATGAAACCAATTATGGTTTTAATCAGGATTTTGATGAGTTAAGAGGTCGTGACTTTAGCAGTGAAGTAAACCTTGGTGAAGATTATGGAGAAGGCTATTTCTTAAAGAGCTACACCCAACAATCTTTAGATCTGAGCCACCATATAGGTTCTAATTTCACAGTGAATCATAACCTGAGTTATTATCACGTAACTCGTGATGCCATTGTTAACTGGGGAAAACAAACGAGCTCGCCCATTCGTGTTAATCAGTTTAACTATTATATAAATCCGGTATGGGTGATCGGGAAAAAATTCAATATTTCCCCTTCCCTTCTCTATATTTGGGGGACAAGTGATGTATATGCAGGTAAACTCATCAACAATTATAAGGACAAAGTATTCGATCTGAAAGAGTTTAAGTATAGCGATTATGTTTTCTCTACTGCATTTTGGTCTGACTTCGGAAATGTTTCGCCAGGATTGGAGCTTAATATAGGTAATATCAATAATTTAGATTTTAAACAATTGTCTGCTTGGATAACTTATTACCCATTATCAAACACAAAATTATTTATTAGACCAAGGGTGTATTTTAAGTCAAGCCCAGAGGAGAGTTTCGCATTTAACACTTTCGAAATATCTGCTGGAGCCTCCATTGGAAAAATCTATATTTCAGGACAATACTTGCGAGGTGATATGAAAAACTTCGTGGAATCAACAGGATATACCGTCTTTAATCTTCCTGGAAAATCCGATTATAAAATCATGGGAAGCATATACTTTCCGATTGATAAAAAATATCAATTTGTCCTTAGATATATTAATAGAAGTGTAAAGGAAAACTATCAAGTATATACTTTAGGAGAAAAAAGTACAAATTTAGAATACAAATATTTAATACACACAATAACAGCTGGAATATCATGGAAATTTTAAAAAAATATATTAGTCTTTTTATATTACTAATTCTTGCCAATATTGCTTATTCGCAATCAACTAATAATGAACTAGTGGAAGCTTTTTCAGAGAGCTATACCTACGAAAGAAACAGTGACTTTAGCGCCTCAATGGATGCCTTAAAAAAAGTTTATGATGAATCGTCCTACGAAATAAACCTTCGTTTGGGATGGCTTAATTATAATGCTGGCTTATTTGATGAATCCATCATATACTATAACAAAGCACAAGAGCTCAAACCTTATTCAGAAGAGGCTCGTTTTGGTTTAATCCTTCCCCTTTCAGCACTTGGGAAATGGGATAATGTTATAAAAACCTATGATGAAATACTCGAAGTAAACCCTAATAACACCACCGCTCTTTATAGATTGGGTTTGGTATATTACGGAAGAAAAGAATACAATACTGCCAATTCCCTTTTTAAGAAGGTCGTCGATTTATATCCCTTTGGTTATGATGGTCTGTTGATGCTCGCTTGGACCTCCTACTTCATGGGCAATAACAATCAAGCTAAAGTACTATTTAACAAGGTAAATTTATTTAATCCTGGTGACAAATCAGCCACAGAGGGATTAAGCTTAATCAAATAAATAAAATACAATGAAAAGATTTTTTTTAAGTACAGTATTATTATTATTATCAATTATCGCAGGTTTTGCACAAGTAACTTTTGAAAAAACCTATGACTATTCAGCTACAATAGTAAATCTTGAAACCATAGGTTTTAAATATTATTTAATGGATGTTCCGAATAGCGAATGTCGTATGTACAATATGGATCATTCTCTTTACAAGACTATTGACTGCCCTGTTCCTAATGGTTATTTTTTAGCTGATATTAAATATGTTTCAGAACAATTATTTGATACTGATTCTGAAATTGAGTTGGCATTTACCTATTATAAAATTGTGACTACTTCAACATCTTATTATTATATTTACGGGGCTAAAGTGATTACAGAAAACGGAAATGTTCTTCAAACCATAGATAATGCTCAATATATTTATATCAACCAAACAGATAATTATGAATATAAACTCTTTGCCTATTGTTTCGACTATTCGGTGAGTCCAGAAACCGTGTGGACAAATATTTATGGAGTTCCTGGCACCTCTGTCTCTGTAATATCATCTCCAAATAGCCAAGAGGATATTTTTCTAAATGCTTATCCAAACCCAGCAAAAGATGTGATTAAACTAGAATATCAACTTCCTGTAAATGTGATAAATGCTCAACTTTATGTCATAGATTCCAATGGAAATATGGTGAAAGATTTTATGATAGATAGCCATTCAAATAATATTACCATGAATGTAAATGACCTTTCCACTGGAGTTTACTATTACCATATTAAATATGATAAGTATCAATCTGAATCGCGAAAGATCATCGTACAATGAAACGATTTCCTTTACCCGATTTACTAAAAGGATTTGCGGTCTTTTTGATCGTTCCAGTTCATATTCTGGAAACATTTATCAATCTTCCCGGAAGAGAAAGTCTGTTCGGTAGAATTCTTTTATTACTCGGTGGACCCATTGCTGTACCTATTTTTATGATGGTAATGGGTTATTTTATTGGTCTAAATAAAAAAAGCCCATTGCAAAATGTTGTGCGGGGGATTTTTATTTTTGTATTGGGCTTGCTGCTCAATATTGGATTGAATTTCCATTTGCTACTAAAGATTTTTACCGAAGGTTGGTCATTAGATCCGCTTCAATTTATATTTGGAGTTGACATTTTCTATCTGGCTGGCTTAAGTATTGTGATACTTTCGGTTTTAAAAGCGATAGAAAAAGGACAAAAATGGCTGGTTTTTGGATTAATTTTATTGGTTGTAGGAAGCACCTCGTATTTGAATGAACTATTAATGGTAGCAGAACGAAATTACATTCTTGCTTTTATTGCAGGTAAATATTCTTGGTCCTATTTCCCACTATTTCCTTGGTTAGCTTATCCTTTGCTTGGATTCTTATTTCAAAAAATTGAGTTGCAAACCAAAGAACTGATTCAAAAATTTAAAAAGGGCGCTATCATTGTTTTAGGTTCTATACTCATTTTTGTACTTGCTTTTTCTGAATTTGGGATAGAAACCACCATAAACCTCAGCGAATATTATCACCATGACTTCTACTTCTTCTTATGGGCATTGGGTTTGGTCATTCTTTGGGTTACCCTATTTTGGTTTATTGTACAGAAGTTTCCTCAGTTTCCAGTTATTGTATTTCTGCGATGGTTGGGAAAAAATATCACTGTGTTTTATGTCATTCAATGGTTAATTATTGGAAACATTGCAACAGCCATATTTCAAACACAAGAGCTTTCGATGTTTATGTGGTGGTATGTTCCCATCTTCCTTTTAACAGTAGTTCTCACCTGGGGATTAGAAAAGATTAGAAAAGTAAAAAATCATTCTGAACAATAGTTTTCCTTCTGCTATTGCTTCCTAATGTTTGGAATTGAATCTTTTTTTAAAGAAAAACCAATTGCCGCCTTTAGAAGGAAAGAACTCAAAATACAGTTAGAAACTTAGGAAATTGGGGTCTAAAGATTTTTGAAAAAAGTCAACTCCGCCATTGAGTAAAAGTGTTAAACGGAAGTGACATTTCAAAGTGAATAAAAACAAAACTGTTTGACGCTCATTAGTTTTTGTTGGTAAACAAAAGCTAAAAGTTGGAGTTTTTTGTTTTCAGGAAGTAAAGTCACTGGAGTAGCCTTTAATCAACAGCGGAAATTTTTCCTACACTTTTTCCAAAAATGTGTAAAAAGAAATATTGTATTCATGCTTTTAAGATAAAGCACATCAAAACATGCTTGTCATGATATAGTGTATTTTCATGGGGTTTCGGCAAGGAAAAAACATGGATTATTTAATCTCCTACTTTATAGCGCGTAATCGAAATTGCATTTCGATTATCACTCCTAATTTCCAATAAATATCACAAAAAGAAAAAATATTTTCCCTTGGGGTGTAATAATCTGTAATTTCATACACTAATTAATAAAAAACGATTTGAGTTACGATTTTTACAGAACATTCATTTTACCCTATGCGGCCATCATCATTAAGATATGCCGTGCTTATACCAATACTCAGGAAGACTTTGAGGATTATTATCAGGAAGTCAGTCTGCAGATATGGAAAAGCAAAGACAATTTCAATGAGCAATCGGAATGGTCAACATGGGTATACAAGATATCACTGAATGTATGTTTAAGCCTCCTCAAGAAAAACAAGAAAAGTAATGTGCAGTATTTTGCTTCCGATGCTATTCCGAATGAAGTATTTGAAGACAATGCCGCCTTTTCTAACGATGCCCTAAACCATTTATACGCAGCCATAAAACACCTGTCGGAAGTGGATAGAGGAGTCATCTTACTTTACTTGGAAGAGAAATCGTATCAGGAAATCGCCGATATCATGGGAACCAATCCCAATAATATAGGTGTGAGAATTAAAAGGATTAAAGAACGATTAAAGAAGATATTAGATGGACAAGACAATTGAAAACATCTGGAAAGAGGGATTTGTAAATGCAGAAGAAATCACGGTTCCCAAAATCAATAATTTATACAATCAGAAATCGATACATATCATTGAAAAAATAAAGAGGATGAACAAAATCAACCTCATTGCTATTGCTGTAGGAGCACCCATATTCCTTGTGATAACTTATTTTATGCATTTTCCCTTAACAGGAATCGCCACCTTCATCATCCTCGCAGTGATACTATATGTAAACCGGAATTTGATGAAAGGTTTTGACACCATCGATAAAGGGAATAACAGCTATGAGTATTTGAGCTCCTTTAATATCTGGTTAAAAAAACAATTGTCTATCAATAGAAAGATGGCTGGCTATTATTATCCAGCTCTATTTTTAGCAGTGGTAATAGGTTTATGGTTTAGTCCGGGCATACAACATGTGTTTCAAGAAATACTCGCCAAGCCCCATGAGATATACCTAGTTGGAGACTTCCCCATTCTTTGGACCATTCCAATTCTGATCATCACTATTGCTTTGGCATTTTTTGGAGGGCGTTTGTATAATTTCGATGTGAAATTGGTATATGGACCTGTATATAAAAAGCTAGATGATATTTTGGCTGATATGGAAGATTTGAGAAAATAATTGGTTGGAAGTCAGAAGCTCGAAGTGAGAAGGTAAAAAAAAAGTTAGAAGTAGGAAGTAAGAAGGCAGAAGTTGGATGACCGATGAGGGAAGAAGATGAGTATTATTGAGGCTTTAGGCTTCATATTTAAATAAGAAAGAAATGAAAATAGATAAAACCATTGACCTGTTTGAAGGTCTGAAATCAAGAACAGATAAAAAATCGGAAATTAAGATTTATACTAAATTTCAGAAACTACTAGTTAGTATCAAAAATAAAGGATTGGAGGAAAATCAGTTAACAGCCATTGAAGAAAAATTAGACTCTCTGGAACTGAATTCTTCACCCCAAAATCCAAGAAGGTTTTTCAGGAAAAAAATCAATGTTTTGGTGAATTTTCTCCAAAAAGAATTCTCCTATGTTCAAGAAGGTTATTATAAAAGCCTATACATGGCTTTAGGAATGAGCTTTGGAGTAGCAATTGGCGCCTCAATAGGAGCAACTGCTGGTCAATCGAATGGAATTGCTTTAGGTTTGGTACTTGGCATGACCATTGGAATTGTTTTGGGGCAAGCAAAAGATAAACAGTCTGAGAAAAAGGGATTGGTATTAAAATAATACAAGAGATTAAAATGCACCTTTATGACCGAACAGAATAATAGGTACTTTTTATTTATTCCCTGTCAATAAAAAAACTGGGTACTTCCCATAGGGTTTTTCAATGATGCTGGCAGATTGGATTTTCAAATTTTTAAACCCTACATGTTTTGCTATCTCTAAAAACTCAGCTCTATCAAAACCAAGATGATGCACTCCCGTATTCTCTTTATGAAAACTCCCATTTTCACTGTCCAAATCAGCAATAGCAATGATTCCATTTTCGGCTAACATATTGTGAAACTTCTTAAAAAGTGCAGAAATATCTTTCACATGATGTATGGTCATTGAAGAAATAATACCATCGAATTGTCGTTCTAGGTTTTCTTTGGTCAAATCCATTTCCATAATCTCTAGCTCACATTTTATAAGATCTCGTTTGCTTTCTAAAACCTCATTCATAGATTTTGAAATATCAATGGCTGTGATTTTTCCTACAGAAGGCGCAATGTCAGACAAAAGCAAACCTGTCCCTGAACCAAAATCCATGATGCTCATGCTTTGTTTATAATCCGCTTCTTTCATCATAAGTTGAGCTATATTGGAAACGTTTTTCCTTCTAGCTACTTCTCTATCGTAATCCTCAGCTTTTCCTTCAAAAAAATCTTTTGGGTTTACATTCATAGTTTGTCTTTCTATTTTTAGCGTACAAAGCTAATCATAATTGATGTTTCATTTCATTGAAATGCTATTGTGAATATCCAGCGACGGAAAGACCAAAATCCAAGCTCAAGTTTTGAAATAATTCATGAAAACTATTTTTTGATGCTTATTAGTTTTGAAAATCACTGTAAAGCTTGTAAAATAGCCTATTTTGTTCTTTTTGATGTGTTTTTGATGTAGTGTGAAATGACCTAAAAAGTAATAATTGCACGTATTTTTGTGCCAAATTATAAGTCAAACATAATCAAAATGAGATCAACTTTATTAATACTTTTAAGTCTAATTTTTTCTATCACTGCCTTTGCACAAACTCTTAGTGTTGATGAAAAAGTAGACAGTCTCCTTCAGCTCATGACCCTTGAAGAAAAAATTGGTCAGATGACTCAAGCCGAAAGAGGAGCTCTAGAAACCATAACTGACATTTCTTATTATTCATTAGGCTCTTTATTAAGTGGAGGAGGCTCTACTCCTGTACCCAATTCACAAGCGGCTTGGGCCAATATGTATGATGAATACCAAAACATCGCTTTAAATAGTAGATTAGGAATTCCTCTGGTTTATGGAGTAGATGCAGTTCATGGTCATAATAATGTTTATGGTGCTGTTATATTTCCTCATAATATTGGCTTGGGATGTACTTGGAATCCAAATTTAGTAACGACCATTAATCAAATTACAGCCAAGGAAGTGGCCGCAACAGGAATCGATTGGACTTTTAGTCCTTGCATAGCAGTACCTAGAAACGAAAGGTGGGGAAGAACTTATGAAGGCTTTGGCGAAACTGCAGAAGTTCAAAAAATGATGGCTTCGGCTTCGGTAATTGGACTGCAGGGAGAAAGTTTAACATCCTCCGAAACTATTTTAGCATGTGCCAAGCATTTTGTGGGCGATGGAGGAACAATGAATGGTATCGACCAAGGAAACACTGTTGTTTCAGAAGAGGTATTACGGGAGCTTCATATGGCCGGATATATTGATGCCGTCGAGCAAAATGTAGGAACAGTTATGGCTTCCTATAATAGTTGGAATGGCCAAAAATTACATGGTCATGATTACCTGCTCAATGATGTATTGAAAGAGGAATTGGGATTTGAAGGCTTTGTGATTTCTGATTGGAAAGGCGTAGATCAGGTAGATGAAGATTATAGAGAAGCGGTAAAAAGGTCGGTAAATGCAGGTATCGATATGGTGATGGTTCCAGACAGATATATCTATTTCATCAGCATTTTAAAAAGCTTGGTGGCAGATGGAGAAGTCAGTTTAGAAAGAATTAATGATGCGACCAGAAGGATATTAAAGCAGAAATTTCTATTAAATTTATTTGAGGAGCCTTTAACAGATCCAAGTTTAGCTGCCGATTTTGGTTCACAAGCACATAGAGATATAGCCAGACAAGCGGTAAGAGAGTCCAGCGTTTTACTAAACTCAAAAATAAATGTTCTTCCACTCCAAAAAAATAATCAGAAGATATTAGTTGCTGGTAAATTGGCCAATAATTTAGGTGCGCAGTGTGGTGGATGGTCTATTTCTTGGCAGGGTTCTAACGGGCAAATTACAGAAGGAACCAACATACTCCAAGGCATTCAGAATCTAGCAGAAACCAGTGAAGTTATTTATTCTGAGCTTGGTGATTATAACGAAAGTGTTGATGTGGCAGTAGTAGTAGTTGGAGAAAACCCTTATGCCGAAGGTGCTGGAGATAGAAACGATTTACATCTAGAATCTGACGAAATTAGTCTTATCAAGCGATTAAAAAATAAAGGAATCCCTGTTGTTACCGTATTGATTTCAGGTCGCCCTATGATTATTAGCGATGTGTTGCCCTATACCGATGCGTTTATTGCTGCATGGCTTCCTGGAAGTGAAGGCGAAGGTATTGCCGAAATCCTTTTCGGTTACCATAATCCCAGCGGAAAATTGGCGCACACTTGGCCCAGAAAAATGAGTCAAATTCCCATCAATTTTGGGGATAACAAACCAGGCCTTTTTGATTATAAACATGGGCTCCAACAATTTTCAAGCTTGGCAAACAGCACTCATTTATCACCTTATGCTGCCATTTGTCCTGGAGATGGTCAATCTGTTCTATTAGCAATATCGGATAAGATTTCTATTCTTGATTATGAAAATGAGGATTTTGTGATCAAAATAGACGGAGTAGCTGTCCCCAATATCATTAGTGATATTAGTATTTGGGAGGATGATGAAAGTATATTAGTGATAGCCCTAAACTCGGAACTAGAATCCTCTGATGAAGATTTGAGTATTTCATATATCGGTAGTGGTATTCAATCCAGCACTTTAGAATTGGAGCCATTTGAAGACTTCTATATCTGCAATGATATTGGCGCGTCACCTGGAAGCAATGATATTCCGGGAAAGATACAGGCGGAGAATTATTACGATATGTTGGGCATTCAAACGGAAGAATGTACCGATATTGGAGGAGGAATTAATGTGGGCTATATAGAACCTGGTGATTGGATGAAGTATGTAGTTGATGTCAAACAATCTGGAATATATCAATTAAAAAGCAGAATGTCAGGCTATAATTCAGGAAGTTTACGCTTTCAATTTGATGAAGGCATAGAGGCCAGCGTAAATTATACTTCCACCGATGGATGGCAAAATTGGGAGGATTTTTCCACAGAAGTATATTTAAATCAAGGAGAAACCATCATGACAGTATTGGCCCAAACCGATGCTTTTAATATTAACTATTATGATTTTGATTTGGTAGATGGTATCCTAGATAACACATCCTCTATAAAAGATATACAGGTGCTTCCAAATCCTGTTCGGTCTAAGTTTCAAGTAAAACTAATGAGCCAATCTTCAAAGGCTATTCATATCAATTTATACTATATGTCCGGAGTTTTAGCACAAAACCTTTATCATGGAATGATAAATACAGGGGGAAATACTTTTGATTTCAT
Organism: Lentimicrobium sp. L6; assembly: GCF_013166655.1. Lineage (NCBI taxonomy): Bacteria > Pseudomonadati > Bacteroidota > Bacteroidia > Bacteroidales > Lentimicrobiaceae > Lentimicrobium > Lentimicrobium sp. L6. Next base: position 20,375 of record NZ_JABKCA010000051.1, on the reverse strand, counting down.
TATGAATTCGGATCTCCCTTCTGGTTTATATTTTGTTGAGATTAAAGACGATGAAAAGAGACATTTCTTGAAAATTATTAAGGAGTAATTGATTTCTTTTCAAACTAAAAAAAGAGTTTGCTCATCAGCTATGAATTACAAAACACATAAGCAATAAGCAAACTCTTCGCTACCATCGATATTATTTCAAACCAATAGTTTGGTCTTCCTCAACCACACCTTTAATAATTAAGGTATAGGGCTTAAAATCATTAGTGGTAACTCTTAATGACTTTCTAAATGCACCTAATTTTTTTGCATTATAAGTGGCGGTAATTGTGGATGATTCGCCTGGCATCACTGGAGATTTATCGTAACCTGTAACTGTACAACCACAAGAAGATTTCACTTTTGAAATGATAACAGGTTCCTTACTCGTATTGGTAAATACGAATTCAGCTTCTGCTGCTATGTTTTTAGGAATATTTCCAAAATCATATTCCTGAGAATCCCATTTTACCTTCGATGGACTTTCGGTTGTTTCACTAGTTTCTGTGCTCGATTTTACTTGATGAGCTGTTTGAGATAATACGGTTGTTGAAATAAATGCCATCAGGCATAAGCTTAAAAATAATTTTGTTTTCATGATCCTTTTTTTTGATTTTTAATTACAGAGCAAATGTAGGAGCAAGTTAGGCTGACCTATGTTAATGACTTTCAAATACTTGTTAATGAAGTGTAAATGGATTAGTATTTAAGCATTTAATCTTTAATTTTACACTGACGAAACGATTGGGAGGAAGCTATCAATAAGTGTAATTAGCCTGTTGCTATTTAAATATTAGCTTTGCCCCTACCCTTTAGGGAGACTGATTTTCAACGGATACTTCCTTTTTGTATAAAGGCAAATAGGCATTGGAAATCGATATTTATGAACTTTTTGGACATGCTTAAGATATAACAGATTTCAGAGGTTCTAGAAATAGTAAAATTCGAGGCGCAAATAAATTTCAAATCTGAGTTTACTATAGTAAATGAAGATTTTAAATTGATGAAGCAACGAAGAAGTTTGCATTTATAGGACCTCAAGAAAAAACCAAATATGAAGAAGAATAGGATATATAGTGTTATTATCTTAGGGAGTATTTCCCTAGTAGGCATCATTATATTCCAGGTATTCTGGATTTATAATACTTTCAGCTCAGATCAAAAACAACTGGATTTGAGTATCAAGAGTGCTCTTTTTAATGTGGCTCACCAAATGGCGGAGTTCAACGATTCTCAAAAGCCAAACATCAATCCCGTCAATCAAGTTTCCTCCAATAATTTCATAGTGAATATTGATGACATTATCGACCCTATTATCCTAGAGCATTTCCTCGAGACAGAGTTTGATAACAGCCATATCCACATAGATTATGAGTATGCCATTTACGATTGCGATAGCGATGCTATGGTTCATGTGAAAAGGATAAATGTAAGCGGAAAAAAGGAAAAACAACTGGAGGAGGGTGCTTTTAAAAAGTTCGACGATTTTAATTATTATTTCTCCATCCGGTTCCCAAGCAAAACCAGGTCGGTACTGCAAGATATGAATGTTTGGGCCATTTCGGGTTTTGTTTTAATTACTGCGTTCCTGTTTTTTATCTATGCTATTTTTGTCATCATTCGTCAGAAAAAACTCTCAGAGGTACAGAAAGATTTTATAAATAATATGACTCATGAGCTTAAAACGCCCATTTCTACCATTGGAATTTCTGCTCAAGTGATTTCGGAACCTAATATTGCCAATCAGCCAGAACGTCTAGCACAATATGCCAGCATCATCACTCATCAAAACCAACGATTGGAGAAACAAGTAGAGAAAGTATTGAAATCTACTTTGTCCGAAAAAGGAAAGATTCATTTGGAGCTAGAAGCATTCTCTTTAAATGATTGTATAAACCATGTGATTCGTGATTTTGAGCTGAAGGCCAAGGAGAAAGCAGGCGAAATCATTTTCCATTCCGATGATAATGTAGAGATCATCAAAGCCGACAAAAGCCATTTCGAAAATCTCCTGTTCAACCTTTTAGATAATGCCTTAAAATACTGTGATGTAAATCCGAAAGTAGAAGTATCTGCTCGATTAGAATCCTCAAAAATACATCTATCCATTGCCGATAATGGAATTGGAATAGATGATAAATTTAGAAAAAAGATCTTCAATAAATTCTTTAGAATTCCCACCGGTGACATTCACAATGTAAAAGGATTTGGTTTGGGATTAGACTATGTAAAAAACATAGTAAATGCCCATAACTGGAAAATTAAGGTGAAGTCAAGATCCGAAAAAGGAAGTATATTTACCATTATAATGAGTGCAAAATAACATGAGCAAAAAGCCAAAAATACTGTATGTAGAAGACGATATTTACTTGAGTTTTGTAACCAAAGATAACTTGGAGATTAAAGGATACGACATCAATTGGCAAAAAGATGGGGAGGCTGCTATTCAAGTTTTCTCTGAACAAGAATTCGATTTATGTATTCTCGATATTATGCTGCCCAAGCTAGATGGTTTCTCTGTGGCAGAGGCTATAAGAAAAGAAAATCAAGATATTCCTATTCTGTTTCTCTCGGCCAAAACCCTGAAAGAAGATCGCATCAAAGGATTAACCATTGGCGCCGATGATTATATCACCAAACCCTTTAGTATTGAAGAACTGGTATTGAAGATTGAGGTGTTTTTGAAGCGAAACAAAGTGAAGAAAGTAGAAACCCAAAGCAGTATTGCAGAGTTGGGTAAGTTCTATTTCGATTTTGAGAACCTCGAGTTATCCGAGAACAATAATGCCCAGCGGCTTACTCTTCGTGAAGCTGAATTGCTGCATCTTTTCTGTCAAAACAAGAATAAACTCCTTAAAAAAGAAGACATCCTCAATACCCTCTGGAAAGATGACAGCTATTTTCTGAGCAGAAGCCTCGATGTATTTGTATCCCGCCTTCGTAAACTCCTCAAAAAAGATCCTCGTTTAAATATTGAGAATATCCATGGGGTTGGATTTATTTTTAAGGTGGAAACGTAAATTGGATAGTTTAATTTAATGAACATAAGTTTTTATCCATAAAAATGAAAATAGACCGACACAGAATTCATGATGTTAAGGGTTCACAGTTTAAGAATGCCTGGAATCTTTATCATAGTTCTTTTCCCATTGAAGAGAGAAGAGAAATGAACAGCCAAAAAATGGTAATGCCTAAAAAGGAATATCACTTTGACTTGATATATACTGGGGAGGTTTTTATTGGAATATTTCTGTGGTGGAAATTTGAGAAATTGAGATATATTGAGCATTTCGCCATAGAAATAGAACATAGAAGCCATGGCTTTGGCTCCCAAATTCTAAATCATTTTATTGCAGAATCCAACAGTCCCATCATTTTGGAAGTGGAAAAACCCATATCACTCGTCCAGCAAAAACGCATTCAATTCTATAAACACCTAGGTTTCCATTTAAATAATCATGATTATCAACAACCACCCTATTCTAAATATCAACCTCCTCTCCCATTATTATTGATGAGCTGGCCTAATACTTTAGCTCTTCAAAATTATGATTATTTTATTCAAGAATGTCACCCTATTATTTTTCCAACTTGAAACTGGTCTCCGTGAATCCTCTAGATCTTCTAAATTCCCCACCAAAACTAAAAATATCCTTACTTTTGAGCTTCAAAAAACAGAAAATGAGCGAATCCAATATATTTCCCGAAACACCTATACAGCAAAGCTTTACCGATACCATGTTTAGCAATTTAATGCGCAATAGAATCTATCAAGTTCTATTGATTACTAGTGCATACGATGCTTTTATGCTAGAAGACGATGGAAGGATAGACGAGAAGATATTTATGGAATATGTTTCTCTGAACCTCCGCTATCCTCCTCAATTCATTATCGTGAATTCGGAAGAGGAGGCCATGCAGGTATTACATAGCGAAAATATTGATTTGATTATCAATATGCTTTCCATTGAGAATGAGTCGTCTACAGAATTTGCTCACATCATTAAAGAGGAATATCCTGAAAAACCAATTGTGGCACTAACTCCGTTTAGTCGCGAAATTTCATTACGATTTAAGCAAGAAGGTACAGAGCCCTACGATTATGTATTTGCATGGTTGGGGAATACTGACCTTTTGGTGGCTATTATTAAGTTAATCGAGGATAAAATGAATGCGGATTATGATATTAATGAAGTAGGTGTTCAAGCCATAATCTTGGTAGAGGATTCTATTCGTTTTTATTCTTCCTATCTTCCCAATATCTATAAAATCATTATGCGCCAGTCCATGAAGTTTATGCAAGAAGGGCTGAACGACCACCAGAAAATGATGCGAATGAGGGGAAGAGCAAAGATTTTACTGGCGACTACTTATGAAGAAGCCATTGGACTTTACGAAAAATATAAAGGCAACCTACATGGGGTTATCAGCGATATGTCCTATAACCAAAATGGGGTCATGAATAAATATGCTGGATTGTCACTGGCACGTCGCATCAAAGAGGATAATAAATATTTACCATTTCTCATTCAATCCTCCGATTATAAAAACAGCCTTTTTGCAAAGGAAATTAGAGTGGGTTTCATACATAAAAACTCAAAAAATTTAAATCGAGAATTACGAAATTTTATTGTCAATTATTTTGCTTTTGGGGATTTCATATTTTTAGATAGACACACTAAGCATGAAGTGGATAGAGCCACCGATTTGAAATCTTTGCAGAAAAAAATCTTCAAAATACCTGATGAAATTCTTAGCTATCACCTTAAAAGAAACCATATTAGTAAGTGGCTGAATAGCCGTGCCATTTTCCCCTTAGCCTCTGTTCTTAAACAATTTACACCCGATGATTTTAATAATTTGGATGCTTTACGAAAGTTTATCTTTGACAGTATTGCAGCCTATCGCATAAATAAGGGTAGAGGAGTAATTGCACAATTTAATCGTGATAATTTTGATGAATACCTCACCTTCATCAGAATTGGCTCTGGTTCTTTAGGTGGAAAAGCACGTGGATTGGCCTTTTTAGATAGTTTGGTAAATAGAAATAACCTGACATTTAAATATCCCGGTGTGGTTATTCGCATTCCTAAAACATTAGTTCTCACCACTGAGATATTCGATGAGTTTATGGAGGATAATGACCTTTATAAAATTGCTTTATCAGATATTCCAGATAAAGAAATTTTAGAACGTTTCTTAGCCGCAACCATGCCAGAACGTATACAGAAAGACCTTTCCGCCTTTATTGAAGTAGTTAAGAACCCGCTTGCAGTTCGGTCGAGCAGCCTGCTTGAAGACTCACACTATCAGCCTTTTGCAGGCATATATTCCACTTATATGGTTCCTTGCAATAATATTAATAATGAGGAAAAAATTACAGCCTTATGCAATTCCATAAAAGCAGTATATGCTTCAGTTTTTTATAAAGCCTCTAAGGCCTATATGAATGCCATTAGCCAAGTAATAGATGAAGAAAAAATGGCCATTGTTATTCAAGAAATGGTAGGTCGTAAACATGAAAACTATTTTTATCCCCATATTTCTGGAGTGGGAAGAAGCATTAATTTCTACCCTATCGATCCTGAATTGCCAGAAGAAGGTATTATAAATCTTGCCCTAGGCCTAGGAAAGCATATTGTTGATGGTGGTCAGAATTTAAGAGTATCTCCTTTTCATCCGAAAAAGATTTTACAATTATCCTCACCAGAGATGGCCTTGCGTGAAACTCAAAAGCATTTCTTTGCTTTAGACTTAAACCAACCTAATTTTACCCCTCAAACTGATGACTCCCATAACTTGGCCAGACTGAGGTTGAAAAAAGCTGAAGAACACGGAACTTTACAGCAATTAAGCTCCACTTTTGATCTACAGAACAACATGATAAGAGAAGGAAAACATGCAGTGGGAAAAAAGATTATCACCTTTTCAAATGTCTTGAAATATGATACTTTTCCTCTCTCTGCCATTGCTATCGATATGATGAAAACAGGGGAGAGAGAAATGAACAAACCTGTTGAAATTGAATTTGCCGTGGATTTGAATGATGCAAACGGTACACCGGGAACCTTCTTTATTCTACAAATTAGACCCATAGTTGAAAATCAGGAAGGTATTAAGGAGGATTTATCCAAGATTAAGAAAGAAGACACATTAATATATTCTAAATCCTCACTCGGAAATGGTATCATCAAAGATATTCATGATGTGATTTATGTAAAACCAGAGTGTTTTGATCCGGCCAGAAATGAAGAGGTTGCAAATATGGTTGGAGAGCTTAATGATAAAATGATAGCTGAAGACAAAAACTATGTTTTAGTGGGCCCCGGACGATGGGGAAGTAGCGATCCGTGGCTTGGTATTCCAGTAAAATGGCCGCAAATCAGTATGGCAAGACTGATTGTGGAGTCAGGTCTAGAAAATTACAGAATAGAACCCAGTCAAGGAACCCATTTCTTTCAGAATCTAACCTCTTTTAGGGTAGGATATTTTACTTTGAATCCATTTATTGAGGATGGGCATTACCAGCTCGATTTCTTAAATAAACAAACGGCTATTTATGAAAATGAGTTTCTTCGCCATGTGAGATTTAATGATCCATTGGAGATAAAACTCGATGGTAAGCATAATAGTGGCGTGGTCATGTTGCCTAAATAAATGATATTTATACTATTAACCTTCGACAGTAAATTAGCACACATTTTCAGATAATTAGCTCGTATATGCCACAGATTTATGAAGAGCTATCGGGATAACTCGATAAAATTTGAGGAAGTAGATGGGCAAATTATTAAAATCCAATATAGAAAAGACAATAATACATCATCTTATAACTAAAAACCATTTGATATAGCCCGCTATATCTTCATGATTTTCAGACTAAAATCTAATGCATTATTGTCTTTCTGTGTGATTAATTTATAATCGAACAGGTTATTAGAAACTATATTGATAGATATAAGCCCTTTCTATTTATCCATCATGAAGATATTTATATAGTAGGTTAGTAATATTTCTTTCAATAGCTCTACTTCAAATCCACAAACCAATCATTCTCCTGAGGCTCATTGCCCATTTCTACAATTTCACCTAATCTAGGAAGAGAAATATTAGCATTGGTTTTTTGAGCTTCAGCAGCATATCTTTCTACAGGCTCTTTCCAAGGATGCAATGCCAAAGGAAAACCACCCCAATGGATAGGAATACTCACTTTTGCTTGTGCATCTATTCCCGCTTTTATACTTTCCTCAGGGTACATATGTATTTGATGCCACAGCTCATTATACTGTCCACACTCCACAAATGCCCAATCAAAAGGGCCTAGCTTTTCACCAATTACCTTGAAATGTTTATCGTATCCACCATCACCAGTGCAATACAGACTGTGCTCGTCCCACTGAATTACCCAACCACCCCAAAGCGACTTACCACGATCTGTAAGTCCACGACCCGAGAAATGTCTCGAAGGGGTGAATGTGATTTTTAAACCATCCTCAGAAATTTCATCCCACCAATCGAACTCCTTAATTTGTGTATTTGGAATATCCCACTTCTCCAAATGACGCCCAACTCCCAGAGCTACATAATACTTGTTTACTTTCGATTTCAATTTTTTGATGCTGGCATAATCTAAATGGTCATAATGATCGTGAGTCATGAAAATGGCTTCAATGGGAGGCAATTCATCTATAATGGCCAAAACATTCTCTGTAAATCGTTTGGTTTTCATGGGTGCAATAGGAGAAGTATCATCACCTAACATGGGATCCATTAGATAATTTTTTCCATTGATTTGGATGAGTAAAGCGGAATGGCCCAGCCAAACAAATTTTGCCGTTTCAGGATTCTGAGCCCATTTTTCTTTGTCCAAAGGAATCATTTCCAAGTTCTTTTCAGGACTGCGTAAATGCTTATCGGTAAATTGTGCTCTTAATAAACCCGGCATATTCTTAAGCGTAATATCCATGGTGGTTTCTGTTTCATTGATGAATTTTTCACCATCCCACCATTTAGATTGTGCATAAATACTTTTATCAGAAGCCATGACATTGGCACCAAATTGCGGATTCAAATTGATATATAAGCCAATGGCCAAAACTATTGCTAATATGATGATAATAAACCACATAAAAAATTTCTTCATTTTATAAATACTTAATATTGGTGAGTTTCTCCGATACTTCCCATAATTGCTTGGCAATTTGAGTATCATGAGATAAAGGAGTTGATTTAGCAATTCCAGGCTTGCCTTTCATTTCGCTGAATCCTGTAGGACCAATATATTCTCCACCTTTTAAATCTTCTGCTAAAGCTGCAAATTGAGTAGGAAGGGCTGCGTCTTCTGGCCGATGCGACATCAATCTTATAACAGGTAGCAATAGGCTATAAAGCCATTTTGAAACATGTCTTCCTAAATCAGTATCAGAAACGCCAGGATGAGCAGCAATAGATTTCACATGACTTCCTTTTGCCTTCAATCGTCTGTCTAATTCGTAGGAAAACATCAGGCAAGCTAATTTGCTTTGACCGTAGGCTTCAATCTTTGAATAGCTCTTTTCGCTGTTTAAATTTTCGAAATTGATTTTAGCGCTTTTATGGGCTATACTACTCAATGAAATCACTCGTGAACCTTTTGTTTTCTCTAATATAGGGAGTAATAACCCTGTTAAAAGAAAGTGTGCAAAATAGTTCACACCCATCTGACTTTCGAAGCCTTCCTCCGTTTTGGCAAATGGAGGAATCATAATTCCAGCATTATTAATCAGAAGATCTAATTGTTGATGGTTCTTGGTGAATGCGCTTGCAAAATCTCTAACAGATTTCAGGCTGTTTAAATCCAATATCATGATCTCCAAACTAGCCGTTGGGAGAATCTTCATGATGGTTTCTTTGGCTTTTTGTGCTTTTTGAATATTTCGGCAAGCCATAATCACATGCATATGCTTATTGGCTAGAGCTATAGTGGTTTCATAGCCCAAACCTATGTTTGCGCCTGTAACTATGGCTACTTTCCCTTTTTGTGAGGGTATATTTGTTGGGTTAAAGTTCATGATCATCTTTTTTATTTCTTATTGAAAACACCATTGTCAATCATCTGCTGAAAGAAATCTTCCATTGTTTTTTCGATGGGAATATATTTAATGCCCAATGCTTTTTTGCTCTTGCTATTGTCAACCAGCCATTGGTAGCCAAAGTTTCTACTGACCATCTTGCGTTTAATACCCTGAAGAGGACCTACTAACCAAACCAAGAATTTAGGTAATTCTTTTTTCGGTAGCGGATAAGAATCGCCATATTTAGGCCTTAGCATTTCTGCCAATTGTAAAAATGTTTTATGTGTATTGGAAATAATATGACGCCCTTTGGCTTTAGGTAGAAACCCCGCATTGATATGGGCATCTGCCACATTTCTAACATCTACCACTCCAATATCTAATCCTGGAGCACCCATTTTCATGCTTCCGTCACCCATTTGTTTAATCAGGTTAAAGCTTTCTGATGTAGAGATTGGATTGATGCCAGGGCCCAAAACTAAAGTTGGGTTGATGACTACTAAATCCCATCGTCCTTGTTCTTCATTCATTTTCCAAGCTTCTTTCTCAGCTAAGGTTTTAGAGTAGCTATAGGCTTGGTGTTTGAGGTTAGAGGTGGTATTCCAGTTTTCTTCGTCTGCAATTCCTCCGGGTAAATCTAAAAGGTCTATGGTATCTCCAATGACGGCAGCACAACTACTGGTCAATACCACTCGTTTCACGCTTTCGGTCTTGTTCACCGAGTCCAATACATTTCTAGTTCCCAATAGCGCAGGATCTATTAAGTCTCTTTGAGGATCTTTTACCGAATTGATAAAAGGAGAAGCAGTATGGTAGACGAGTTCACAATCTTTCATGGCCTCCTCATAAGAAGCATTTTGCAAAAGGTCAGCTTTAAAGTATTTTATCTTACCTGATGTTTTTTCAGCAAGTTGATTAAGATATTTAAGTTTTTCCTTATTATCAGGGTTTCTAACGGCAGCATGTACTGTAATTCCATCTTCTAATAATTTCTTGATGATCCAGCCTGCCACATATCCTGTAGCTCCAGTTACCATGATAGGTTTTGTTTTATCTATAGTTTTCATTTTTTTTCTTTTTTTGTTTTATTGATGCTGCAAATTTATTGAGTAATTATAGTTTTTACTTGTCTAAAACCTTCAAAACAACTTGTCTATTCATGTCATTAAGCTAAAGCTTGAATTCGTGATGGAGGCATACCAAATTGCTTCTTAAAGGCACGGCTAAAATGGGCTAAATCTTCAAAACCGGCTTCTAGATATACTTCAGAAGGCTTTTGTTCTCCTTGAAGCAATCTGTTTCTGGCATAGTTTAATCTTTTCTTCATAATCCAGCGATGTGGAGTTTCATTAAATACCATTTTAAACTCTCTGTTAAAGGTAGATAAGCTTCGGCCAGTTTGTATAGCTAAGGTTTCTAAGGGTAGATTCTCTAGATAATTATAATTCATGAACTGAACAATATCAGCTCTTTCCGCCATGGAGTATTCTCTAAAGATAGCTGCATATTTAGCATTAGATTTAATGATGGCCAATAGCGCTTCTTTGGTTTTAAGTTTCACTAATTCAGGATCTAAATCATCACCAGTATCTACATAATCTTTAATAGATTTCATTAAACCCGATAATAAGGAATTAGATTCTAGAGGAACAATTCTTTCGGCAATGGGTTCGAGATGATTGGGGATGTGGATATTCCTGATGATTTTTCTGATAAAGTCATTGGTAAGTGCGAAGAAATAGGTTTTGGCTGCACCCTCTTCTTTTTTATAGGACTTATATACAGTGGCTTCCGTATATTTTCTAACCAATGCATATTCTCCAGCTGAAATAATATAAAACTGTTGGTCTATCCTAATATGCAATTGACCTTGCTCCACAAACACCAAATAGGAGGAGGGTAAGTAGGCAGTGGTCTCTTTTGAAATATCAGTTTCGCATCCCGCAGCAATTTCCAAGTCTCCACAATGAATATATTTAATATCAGAATTTTCCATTTGACAAAACTATTCAAAATTGGCATGTCCTATTTGTCTAAAAATGTCAAACTATCATAAGGGTTTGTTAAAAGTAGTTAGTACTTGGAGTATCTAAAGTACTTAAAGTTTGGCTTAGATTGTAAGTTACATATGTTTCCTTCCAAAAGGGATGAGTGCCTTCGGTCATTGAGCGTAGTCGAAGTGAGAGGATCGCGTCCCTAATATGTTCAGTGTAATTATGTACCAAGTAATGAGTGAACGTACTGTAAGTTTGTGTATTATGCCAATATAATCGCTTTTGAAGTTCTGCTATGCAAAACCTCAGCATGTTTTCCGAGGGCATATAATACTCAAAACTATTTTCATCTTTGACTGATAGCTGTCAAACACAATGGCCAGTTTAGGATTGAATCTTTTTTGTTAATTCTTATTGATGTATACACTCGGATTGCAACCTTAAATCCGCATGTAACAACAATGAGCTGTTAATATCTCCTTTTTCACAATTATAGCACAGGTATTGTTCATACAGCAGTTTAATTATTAGGATATTTTATTCAGTTTGTTTGATACAACCTAAATGAACACTGTTCTTGTAGCATTATTTTTAGGAAAAGACACAAGTCTTCCATCTCATTTTGAAACAAGGAGTGATTATCTTCAGAAATTTCATCTAATCCTCATTCTAAATCGCCATATAGCCTAAGTACATCATACCTACCAGTTCTGATCCACTTTGCAGGTATTGACAAGGCTTGGTTTTTGTAAAAATCAAGGAGTTGACTTTTGTCAATGACTGTTTTCAGAAAAAGCATAAGGTGTTATCGGAGTTTTCTTGCAGAGACTACTACCAAAACAAAACATAAAGCACCACCAACATAATTAGAATGGCATAGGCAGCTATATTGAAAATGCTGTCAGTTTTGAATATTTTATTGGTGAATTTGATGGCTTTAGGATCGTCGTCATAAGGATTAGTAGTTAAACTTACTCCAACAATAATAACTAAGGTCATGAGGAAAGTATAGAACATTTGATCCATCCACGGTAATTCCAGTGAGGGTGTTTTTAGCATTAATGCAATTGGAATAGATACTAAAATACCAACAATTGCTCCTTTATTATTTGTCTTTTTATAGAAAAGGCCTAAAAGAAAAACTGCTAATACTCCAGGACTCACTAAACCCGTATACTCTTGGATATATTGGAAGGCTTGATCGATGTTTCCAAGTAGAGGAGCAACAAAAATAGCAATAACTAAAGCTATGGCACCACTTATTCTTCCCACTTGTACATCATGATCTTTACCATCTTTCTTGGCTAAATAAGGTCTGTAGATATCCATGGTGAAAATAGTAGAAGTAGAGTTCACCATAGACGCTAAAGAAGAAACAATGGCTGCTGCTAATGCTGCTACCACTAAACCTTTGATTCCGGTTGGAATAAAGCTGGCTATTAACCAAGGATAGGATTTGTCGTAATTTACTCCTCCTCCAGCTTTGCTAAATGCATCTTGAACACCATCAACAATTGCAGTTCCTTCGGGTTGGTAAAACATCACATAAGCTATGATACCAGGAATAACTACGATTAAAGGAATGATCATTTTTAAAAATGCAGCGAAGATGATACCTCGTTGAGATTCTTTTAAGCTTTTTGCAGCTAAAGTTCTTTGAATGATATATTGGTTGAAACCCCAATAATAAAGATTAGCCACCCATAGTCCACCTACCAAAACTCCAATACCAGGAAGGTTCATGAATTCCGGGTTTTCCTTTTTCAATATCATATGAAATTTATCGCCTGCCGTGTCGTAAATATGATTTAATCCATTGACGATTCCTCCCTGGGGAGTCACATAATCCAGAGCAATCATAGAAGTGATTAGTCCTCCAGCTACAAGCAAGGTTACTTGAATAACATCGGTCCAGGCAACAGCTGCCAAGCCCCCATATAGGGAATAAGCAGCAGCAAAAAGGGCCAATCCAATAATGGCTGGCATAATTAAGGAGCCATCTCCTGAGCCCATAATGGTATCTAATGCCTTTCCTCCGAGGAATAGCACAGAGGTTAGGTTCACAAAAATGAATAAGGCAATCCAGAAAACCGCCAATATGGTTTTAAGCTGAGTAGAAAACCTTTTTTCTATAAACTCGGGAATGGTATACAATCCTTTTTCAATAAATATGGGAAGGAAATATTTACCTACTATGATTAATGTTAAAGCTGCCATCCATTCATAAGAGGCAATAGCCAAACCAACAGCCATACCGGAACCCGACATACCTATCATTTGTTCCGCAGAAATATTAGCCGCAATAAGAGAGGCTCCAATGGCCCACCAAGGCAATGATTTGCTAGCTAAAAAATAATCCTCGGCTGTTTTTTTAACTCCTTTCTTTCCTCTAGACACCCAAATCCCAACTCCAAGAATGAGGATGGCATATAGGGCAAATATGGAATAATCAAGTAATGTAAAGTTGGGGTTCATCGTGTTTTAGTTTTTATTAAATAGGTTAGTCAGATATGTATTTGCTTGTTAAAATCAATTTATGTATTTGATATACTTTACTTTATCATGTATTTCGACTTCCACATTTAAAAAGGAAATATCAATAAAGAGCACAAATATAGTGATTTAACTATATTATTTAAAAACGAAATTGCTTAAAACTAGAACGATATCACTATCGGATTCATTTATAATTGGATGATAAAATGGTGTCTTAAACAATAGAGTCGATCAGAGTTTTACCCAATTCCATCAAGGACATCAAACACGATAGTGATTTTAATAAATTTGCAGCAAACAAAAGCAAAGGAAATGGAAAATATATTGGTTATTGGAGCTGCTGGACAGATTGGTTCTGAACTCGTTATTGCATTGAGAAAGAAATTCGGTAGTGAAAATGTATTTGCTACAGATATCAAAGAGCCACCAACAGATGTTTTAGAGGGCGGTCCTTTTCAAATTATGGATGTAATGGACAGTAATCGTTTGATTCATTTTGTTATTCGTCATAAGATTACTCAGATTTATCATTTGGCTGCTGTATTATCTGGAAATGCAGAAAAGATTCCATTACAAGCTTGGGATATCAACATGAGATCTTTGATGAATATTTTAGAATTAGCTAAAGAAGTACCTGAGGTAAAGAGAGTATTCTGGCCTAGCTCTATTGCTATTTTCGGCCCCTCTACTCCTCGTCAAAACACACCTCAATATACCATCACAGAACCCAACACCGTTTATGGAATTAGTAAGTTAGCTGGTGAGAGATGGGTGGAATATTACCACCAAAAATATGGTTTAGATATCAGAAGTATCCGTTACCCTGGTCTAATTTCTTATAAAACAGAAGCAGGAGGAGGCACTACTGATTATGCAGTAGAAATTTTCTACGAAGCCATTCGTGAAGGGAAATATGAGTCTTTCTTATCTGAAGATACCAGTCTACCCATGATGTTTATGGATGATGCCATTCAGGCTACTATCGATTTAATGGATGCTGATATTGAAGACCTTTCTATCCATTCTAGTTATAATGTGGCAGGAATGAGCTTTAACCCTAAACAATTGGCAGAAGAAATCAAGGAACACATTCCAGAGTTCAAGATTTCATACAAACCTGATTTTCGTCAAGCCATTGCCGATAGCTGGCCAGCATGTATCGACGACAGTGTGGCTAAAAAAGATTGGGGATTAAATTATAAGTACGATATCAAATGCCTAACTAAGGTGATGTTAGATGGAATAAAGGAAAAACTTTCCTAGAAAGTTCTATCATATAGATAAATAAAAAGCCTGAAAACGAGAGTCGTTTTCAGGCTTTCTTCATATAAACTGAAACCTTAATTCTAACAAGTATTAATAGAGTGAATTAATCATTACAAAATCATACCCATTGTATCATGAAATAAGCTCAAAAAACATTTCATTATCTGTATTAGTGAGTTTTTCGAGGCAAATGGTAGCCTGTATTGAAATGGCGGTAGAACCAAGTTCTAGCACATTATGCGCCTTTGCTAAAAATAACAGGTGAAACTTATTTTTTAATTCTTACATAAACATGCTTTATTGATTTATGGTCCACATCTCTTTCTTCTATTTCAAACACAGAATCCAAAGATTTAATCATAGGAGTTAGTTTTACAAAACCATAATTTCTAGGATCAAAATCAGATTTCTTTTTATTCAATAAACCACCTACTCTTGCCAAAAAAGCCAAATCTGTATCAACAGCCAAATCATCGATAGTTGTTTTAATTAAATTAATAAGCCTTTTATCTATTTTATCGAATTCAACTACAGATTTTGCTGATGATTTCGACTTTGAACTAGAGAATCCAGATTCTTGATTCGCTTTTTAGATTTAGAGATAATTTCTATATAAATAAACTTGTCACATGCTACGATAAAGGGATAAGGAGTCTTTTTTTCTCCAATACCAATGGCCAGTTTACTAGACTCTCTAAGGCGTGTTGGCTATCTTGTAAAGTCACTGTCGCTTGAAACAATACAGAAGCCATCTATCTTTTCACGGTGAAGAATATCCATAGCATCAATAATCATTGCAGAATCAGTTGCATTTTTACCCGATGTATAACTGTATTGTTGAATTGGAGTGATTGCATGCTCTAATAACGCGGGTTTTTACCCTGATACCGTTGGTTTTATCCAGTCAACATAAATTCTCTTTATTGAAGGAATACCAAACTTTGTAATTTCATCAAGCATACCTTTAATATTACTATATGGAATATTATCAGCATCTATTAAAACAGCTAGATTCAAATCTGTATTATCTCTCATAACTTTTAATATTCTAATAATAAAATCTTTCTATCAATTTCCCTATCAATAAACAGCTAAAGGTAAACTAAATTTAAAAACACTCCCTTTACCCAATTCACTTTCAGCCCAAATTTTCCCATGATGATTTTCTGCAAATTCTTTACAGAGAACTAATCCAAGTCCCGTTCCTTTCTCGTTTTTTGTCCCTAGCGTTGAATGGCTTTCGTCGGTTTTAAATAGTTTATCTATCACTTCTTTAGGTATTCCAACACCATTATCTCTTACTGAGATAAGCAGCATATTTTCTACTAATTCAGTTGAGATAACAATTTTCCCACCAGAATGTGTAAACTTAATAGCATTCGAAATCAAGTTCCTTAATACAGTAGCTATCATTGCTTTATCTACAGATACTATGAGGTTATCAGGCAAATCCTTATCAATTATAATGTTTTTTTGTCGAGCAATATCTTCAAATAAGACTAAGACTTCCTCAAACAAATCGCTTATTACTATGTTTATTGGATTAAATTTAATTCCGCCAGTTTGTGATTGTGCCCAATACATTAAGTTCATCAGTAGGTCAACGGCTCGTGACGCAGATTTAAGAATAATATTTGCATACTCTTCAACTTTGTCTAGATTCTTTGCTTCTACTTCTTCAATAATCATTTCACAAAAACCTAAAATTGAATTGAAAGGGCTTCGTAAGTCATGAGCTATTATTGAAAAGAACTTATCTTTTTCAGCATTTGATTTTATGAGTTGCTTATTCTTAATTTTTATCTCTTCACCTGCCAAACGTAATTCAGTAATATCTGTTGTTATACCAATCATGCCAATAATCTCACCTATATAATCCAATAAGGGAACTTTGGTTACAATCTGATTAATAGGCTCACCATTTGGGTTGTAACCCGATTCCTCTTTATTGAGTATGGATTCGCCAAATTGTATGACTTTTTTATCGTCTGCAAAATATTCTTCTGATAGTTCCAAAGGAGTTACCTCAAAATCAGTTTTCCCTATAATGTCTATTCGAGGATCTAATCCTAGGCTTTTTAAATGAGCACACATACGGGATAAATGTGCTTTGTTTGCTAAAGTTTTACGGAACTCTTTGTCTTTTACAAAAACAGAAGAAGGCAGATTGTTGATGATGGTGTGGAGTAGTATCTTATCTTTTTGCTTTTGGGTTTCAGAAGATTTTTTCAAAGAATTGTATTCTTTACGTAATTCAGCTAATTCTGAGACAAGCTGTTCTTTAGTTTTTTCTTGGTCTTTCATTTCCGTGTTCCCTATCTGGTCATCTATTTATGCATTCTATTATTTAGAAATCATCACACTGAAGATAATTAGAGCTTCATTATTTGGGTATTAGAGGTACTAATTTATAGTTACTTGCAAACCATTAAATTATTATAAGAGTTTATTATTTCATCCAAAGATATAAAAAAAGCACTTAAATATGAAGCACCATTTGTAAATGAATGGCTTATACATATAATTATGATTCCACTAAAAGCCAAAATGTAGTTTTTATCGGTATCATAATTTTTAACCTTAATCTGAAAGCAATTCCGATTGTGAAAGTAAAACTTATAATTATCAACTCTTTCCTTGAATAAGTATTCCATAAAACATTAAACCACTACCAATTACACCCAAGGCACACCTGATTGTCTCGAAATTTGGATTAAGGACTTTACTTATGAATAAAATAGAAGATCCTCACACAAAATCTTTTTAAACAAACTCTTTTTTCTAGTATTCATTGCCATTTACTTTTTAAAACGTAAATTGCATTAAAAATAGTCAAGCTAGCTAATGATAAACTGTTAAAGCTAACAGCCATAACTATCAGACTATTCTTATTCATAGTAAACATCCTTAATAGTCCATATTTTGAAAAACAACCGGAGCTTCTATTTAGGCGTAGCATTACCCTCAGCATTGGCAATAGTTTTATTTATTGCTTCCATACATATTTTCTTTATTCCATTTTTTGAGAAAGCAATTATGGATGACAAAAAAGAAATGATTGCAGAACTAACTAATACAGCATGGAGCTTAATTAATGAATATGAGACTGAATATAAGAACAAAAGTTTAAGCCTAGCGGAGGCTAAGCAGTCAGCTAAAGATAGAGTCGCTCAAATTAGATATGGCTCTGATCAAAAGGATTATTTCTGGATTATCGATGAAGAACCAATAATGATCATGCATCCATACAGGCCTGAGCTCATTGGCTCTGAATTAAAGGATTATTACGATTCAAATGGTCATAAACTCTTTGTGGAAGCTGCCAATGTGGTAAAGAAGCAAGAGGAGGGCTTTATAGATTATATGTGGCAATGGAATGACGATTCCACCAAAGTTGTACCCAAATTATCCTGTGTGAAATCCTTTCAACCTTGGGGTTGGATAGTGGGAACGGGAATCTATCTTGAAGATGTGGAAGAAGAGCTTAATGAGTTGAGAGATTCGCTACTAATCATTTCATTATTCATTGCTTTCATTATCGCTATGATTCTGTTTTACGTGGTTCGACAAAGCTTAAGTATAGAAATGAAACGTCAAAAACTGACTGAAGAACTACACGAATCGAGACAAAAATATAAAACATTAGTGGAGGCTTCCAACGAAGGAACACTCATGTTTTTGAATGAATCCATCATATTTTCAAATGCTAAGTTTAGAGCCATTTGTGGTTTTGATGAAAAGGAAGTGAGTCGAAAAAAATTAGACGAGCTTTTTACCACCAATTGGGATAACATACATGCTAACTTCCTCAACAATACAAAGTCTTTTTCATTCGAATCTTCACTAATATGTTCAGGAAATAGCTTTAAAGAAGTAGTTTTATCTATTTCAAAAGTAGAATACGCAAAAACCTATGGCTATATCATAACTAGCAAAGAAGTATCAAAAAAAGAATTGGTAGAGCGTGAACACGATAAATTCTCTGGAGAGGTAAAAACATCGCTCTTGTTAATGAAACAGGCCATAAAACCTCTCATTCAATCCATTGCATCCTGCACTGCTGATACCACAATTCAAATGGCAGCCAACAAAATGGGACGTTTGAATAAAAATTTTCTCCTTATAAAGCAGAACCATAATATATTGGGTATTGTAAGTAGTCAAGATATTTCCATAAAATCTGTGGCTAAAGGTTGTGAGCTTAATAAGCCCATTACTAGTATAATGACGGCTCCTTTGACTACTATCTCCGAAACGGCAAGTTTACATGAAGCGCTATTGATGTTTACTTCCCAAAAGGTTTCCCACTTGGTTACTACTGATATAGAGAATGCCATCTCAGGAGTTATTTCCTACGATAGAATAATCTCTATTCAACACAATACATTGTCATACTTACTCTTTGAAATAGAAAATACAAATACAGTTGATGAATTGCGAAAAATTCATAATAAAGTACCTACTCTTATTCAGGCACTTGCAGAAAGTAATGACCATATCTATGATACCGTTGCTTTTGCTTCTTCTATTTCTGATAGAATCACACAGAAGCTAATAGATTTCGCCATTGAAACTTATGGCCCTGCTCCTTGTAAATTTGTTTTTATAGCCGTGGGAAGTGAAGGTAGAAAAGAACAAACCCTCCTCACCGATCAGGACAATGGATTGATTTATGAGGATGGCAACGACAATGAAAAAACACAAGAATATTTTCTAGAATTAGCCAATTATATTTCTGATTCCTTGAACGATATAGGATATCATTATTGTAACGGAGGTATAATGGCTTGTAATCCAAAATGGTGTCAACCCCTCTCAAAATGGAAAGAATATTTCTCATCTTGGGTTTTGAGCACCGAAACCGAAAGTCTGATTGAAGCCAGTACATTTTTAGATTTTAGAGCTATACAAGGTCATAGCCAACTTAGTAATGATTTGAAACAATATGTGCTATCACTTGCTAAGTCTAATAACGATTTCTTGGTCAAGCTAGCAGATATGACAGCTAATTTCAAATCCCCCCTCAATGCATTTGGGAACCTGGTGGGCAATGATCTTACTTCTAAAGTCAAAACCATAGACTTAAAAACCATATTAACACCAATTATAAAATACGCTAGAATAAATGCGCTTAAGCAAGGTATAGAGCATACAAATACTACTGAGAGAATTAAAGCTTTAAACCAAGCAGGTAAAATATCAAAGAACTTTTACAAGGACATAGATTTGGCCTATAACTATATGATGAAGCTAAGGCTTAAAAACCAGTCTAGATTAATCCAAGATGGAAAGGCTCCTCTAAATACCATTGAAATATCTGAGCTTTCAGTTATCGAAAAGAGTTTCTTGAAGAGTGTTTTTAGTTTGATTAATAATATTTCTAGTAGTATTACTAGTGAAGTTAAGAATGTGGAATAGGAGGATCTGTAGGTTTAATGAATTGATGAAAAAGCTAGTTTAGCTTTTGAGAAGAATACTCAAGGTACAGGGCAAACGCATACTTTGTTAAAAAGCTATATTTAGAAGAAAATAGTTTAAT
>NZ_JABKCA010000050.1 GCF_013166655.1 Lentimicrobium sp. L6 | reverse complement strand
ATATTACGATTAACAACTGAATTTCAGATAGTTAAAAACCGAACTCAGGTTAATAGATATCGTTCTGTTGCTTTTTAATATCAGCATTCATTAAATGATGAATATACTTTTGGGACTGAACCAATCGGTATCCCCAATGTGTTTGAAAGAATAATCTACAATCGTGCACTGCATTTTCTTTGGCAGCATCGGTGCCTTTTGCATAGAGTAATACGAAGTCTTTTAGATCTTGATATATGTCAGTTAAATTGTCAGCCAGGCTAGCCTTAATGGGCTCGTTATCATTGAAATCTATATGATCCATTACCCAGAATTCATCATTTGGTTTGAATTTGTTTCTAAGCTCATTAAAAATAGATTCCCAAGTTTGCTCTGTAACAAACCTCTCATTGGCTTCCGGAACTTGAACTTCTATTGTTGGTAATAATGCACCTTTCAAATAGAGAAGAGAAAACATCTTTTGAAGATAATCAAGAATATCTTTGGTTTCGTATTCATGTGCTTTTTCTATAAAATGGCAATACTCATTTGCAACGGTGAGCATTTCCATTACATTTTTCGAACTTACTGTATTTGTTTCCATAAGATTGAATAATTTAAAAAAATAAATGATACAAAAAAACCCCGATAACGGGGTTGTTTTTATTTTGAAAGAAAAAAGACTATCCTCTTTTTTCTTTGATTCTAGCTTTCTTACCTTTAAGGCCGCGAAGATAGAAAATACGAGCTCGGCGTACAACACCTCTTCTCATTACTTTGATATCATCAATATTTGGAGAAGCAATTGGGAAGATTCTCTCTACGCCAATGTTTCCAGATATTTTTCTTACTGTGAAAGTCTCAGTTGGTCCGTTTCCTCTTCTCTGGATAACGACGCCTTGGAAATTCTGCAATCTTTCTTTACTACCTTCCTTAATCTTGTAAGTAACAGTTATAGTATCACCTGCTTTGAAAGCGGGGAACTTCTTTATTTCTACTGAATCTTCTACTATTTGAATTAGTGCTGGCTTACCCATCGTCTATATTGTTTTGTCGTTTTCTAAAAATGAGTGCAAATATACGTTTATTAATTTGATTTTTACAAGGCAAATTTGAAAAAAAATAATTCGATTGCTTATTATTTTATGTTATGCCTTGCTATTCTTTATTATTACTGATTTTCAAGAGTTAGTAATAAATCTAAAATGTATTATTTTAATCTTACTCATGCCTTAATGAGTCAATAGGATCGAGTTTTGCTGCTTTGTTTGCAGGTAGTATTCCTGATAGCAATGCCACGCCAAAGCATAAGAGTACACCGATTATCATCCAATTCCATGGAATGATAAAGGAACTCCCAATCTGAAAACTGACTAAATTACCAATTGCAATTCCAAAAATAATTCCTACAACACCTCCAATTTGAGATATAACTACTGCTTCAATTAAAAACTGAGATCTGATCATCTTTCCCGTGGCTCCTAAAGCTTTTCTAATACCTATTTCTCTTGTTCTTTCTGTAACTGAAACCAACATGATATTCATTAAACCAATGGCAGCTCCTGCAAGGGTAATTAAACCAATTACTGTGGCAGCGATACTGATTGCTTTCAAATTCTCTAAAAGCATTTCTGCCAAATTATCACTTTTAATAATTGCAAAGCTATCTAAATCCCCAAGTTTATCCTTTCTGATGATTCTAAATAGACCTGTAGCTTCTCCTACAGCTGCTGATACATCCATTTCTTTATTGGGTAGTACATTTATTCTGTAATTCATATCGGGACGGGAGAAGTATTGCCTGACGTTATTAAGAGGAATCCAGACACTTCTGTCTCCACTAAAACCTATACTACTTCCTTTTTCCTTGATTACACCAATTACTTTGTATTTCCCTGGTCCAACTGTGATGATTTTGCCAATGGGATCTTCGTTGTTTTTAAATAGAGTTTTTACAATGTCGCTACCAATAATTGCCATATGTTGACCGTATTGAATATCATGATCGGAAAAGTTTCTACCAAAAGCAATAGTCTCACCAGAAGTGAAAAGGTATTCTTTGTCTACTCCCTTTACATTAACGTTGGGATGAGATTTCTCTGACTCGTACTTCACAGTTGCTGTCCAAGTACCATCAATATTAACAGAGGTGTAACCATCCATTTTGAACTGCTCTTTAAATTGTTTGGCCTCTTCAAAATTGATGATCCTATTGTTTCTGGGTCTGATTCTTTTACCATTTATGGTGATGTTCATGCCTCTGTTGTTGATGGAAAATGAATTGGCGCCCATCATGCTGAGTTCTTTAGTGAAAAAGTATTTGATGGCATCAATACTGGTTAAGATTCCCACCAATGCCGTAATTCCAAACGCGATAATAAGAACCGTAAGGATAGTCCTTAAAAAATGCGATCTAATCGATTCTAATGAGATTCTAATATTCTCTTTTACATTGATTTTCATCTTTTATTATTTTGTGATGCCAGACTACACTCAAGCTTAGCATCAAGGTTATAGTTTTTTTCCGAAAGCGAGATCTCCTGCGTCACCCAAACCAGGAACAATGTATGATTGTGCTGTCAACTCATCATCGATGGCCGCAGACCAAATAGTGATAGCAGACTTTGAAAAATTCCTTTCTAAATAATTGATACCTTCACTACTAGCAATTGCTGATAGGATGTGTGTGTGTTTGGGTTTAGCCTCCTCAATGAGTGCTTTATAGGTAAGCCCCATTGATGCTCCTGTAGCTAACATAGGATCGCATAAAATCAAGATTTTATCTGTTAAATCTGGTTTTGATACATATTCTAGTTTTATTTTGAAACTTCCATCTTTTTCATGTTTTCTGTATGCGGAAATAAAGGCATTCTCGGCATGATCAAAAACACTCAATAAACCATTGTGCATTGGTATTCCGGCACGCATAATGGAGGCTACCACCACATTTGATTTTAGTTGATTACATTGTGCTACCCCAAGTGGAGTTTCTATGTTGTTAACTTCATATTCTAATTGCTTACTTATTTCATAAGCCATAACGGCACCAATTCTTTCTAGATTTTTACGAAATCGCCATCTATCATTTTGTACTTTTACATTTCTGAGTTCTGAAACATACTGATTTAGAATAGAAATCTCGCTACTTAAATTATGCACCATATTAATTGTTTTTTTGGATTTTTTGATGAACAAATATAGTTATTTTAAGTGGTGGTTAGTCCAACTTGTTTGCACATTAACGATTGATTAGTAATTCTATATTATTTTGTACAATTTAAACTCTTCTGCACTTTCGTTTATCCTTTCATTAGAGAAAGTTATTCATAAAAAGTTACACATGAATATAAAAGATTCATTTATTCAGCCATTTTTTAATTTTCCAAGGAATGGCAATATACCACTGGAGGGAGTTATAATTTATAATTGGGTAATGGATAACATTGGAGCCAAAGCTTTTATAGAACCTAGCCAAGTTTGGTTCGTTTGAGCCTTCAAAGTCGAGTATGGTTTGAGAACCTGAATAGGATTCAATATAAGAATCAATTAAATAGGGCATGGCACCATTAGTTTTGGCTTCTTTGTTTGTAGCTGAAAATAGAAATATTCTTCTTCGCTCCTCTTTTAAAAATATGGCTCCAGCACAGAGCTGATTTTTTGGATTGAAAGAACCCCATATTTCAGCTCTTCCTTTTTTTATGGCTTTGTATATGAGTCGAGTTAGAGTTAAATAATCTTCCTCACTATAAGCATTCAATTGTTTACCTTTATTTTTTTTAAATAATTCAATGATTATTTCAGGTTTTAAGTTTTTGAATATGGTGAGTTCAGCCTTTTGAGCTTTTTTGATATTGCGTTTTAAATTCTTTGAATATTTCCTTTTTAAATCTTCATGAGACTCAATCATATCAAGCTCATGATTGGTGTTCATGTGAATATAATCTGCTGGGAATGATATTTTATTATGGATATTTAAATTAATTTGAACGAGAGGATGAAGCTCAATAAGCTTTTTTATAAAAGATTGAACTAGGTCGCTAGTCAATAATAAAGGAGTGAAAATGCCAAGTTGCTGTGTAAATGGTGGTTGAAAAGCGTAAGAAACGCCAAGTTTTTTTCTAGTAATTACTGGGAAAACAGCTTGGTAGTCATCCATAACAAGTGCGCCCCATTCAGGAGCAACATGATCTAAATACCATGAATATGCATAAATTCTCTTATTCATAGAATCCTCGATGCAGGCATCCCACTTGTCAGTGTTAATTTCCTTGTTTCTCAGGTATTTAATCACTTGGTGGCTTCTTTTAAAAGGTGTTCATAAACTTCGAGCCAGCCGCTCCATTTGTCCAGATTATTTAAGGATTCATTATGCCATAAGCTAATAAAATGACCATCTACAGCTTTTACTTCTTTTATCAGATTACTGATGATATTCTTAGCGTTATCGGAATCTGTTTTTAAATAATCTCTTAAGGTTCCATCCATTACTGCAAAAGGGTGAACTCTTAATTTGGTTTCTGTTTCTAGATCCAGATCATAAAAGAAGAATGATTCACAAATGCCAGCTCTAAACCCCACTTGGCTTGCAAACCCCATGGTATAGTCATGCTGAATACCAAGATTAAGTAAGTTTCTATAGGTGGAGGGGAGGTCGAGTTTTAAAAAGTGCTGTCTGCTTCTAGTGATATCAATATGAACATTCTCCGAAAGATTATTTAGTTCATTTTTTAGCAGCTTAGGGTTTTCGTTAGAAGCATAAGAAGGATGGATACCTATTTGAGCATGGTCTCGTAAATCTTTAATGAGATTTTGGAAATTGCTGTTTATAAATGATATGTTTTTATCAAAAGGCCCCAGTTCACCAAATAAAATAAAATAAATGGGATTTAATTTGTATTTTTTTGTCCATCTGTGCTGAATTTGATAGGTATCGTATGGGTCTTTAACTTTATGATTAAGCACTTGGACTCTCAGTTTAACCTGCTTCCAATCAAAATGAAGAATGTCTCTCATGAGACCACCAAAGTTTCTGGTTAATCCTTTGTTTTTAAATGACCAAGCAATATCTATATCATAGGTGGGAGTAAATTTGTATCTTCCTTTATACTCTGGTAATATGGGGTATTTCTCTTTTAGTATTCGGTGCAGCTCCTTAGCCCAAATATTGATAACAGGTTTTTGAAGGAAGCCTTTTTGAAAAGCTAAACTCTCAGCAGCCACAAATCTTTTATGGTGATCTTTTTTATGAGGAAGGTATTCTTCATATCTGCTAATGAACAGAAATGATGCTGCAAACATATCGAAAGGTAATATGCTTTTTTTATGATAAACAGGAAATGCAGATGGAATATCTTTAAAATCTACAAACTGCAATTCTTGATGTCTGATATCAGTTTCAAAAAGCAGGTTTTTACAGCACAAAAACAATGCATCATTTGGAGGGCTATTGGTATAAGCAAATTTGGGATGCACAGCTGAGCGAAACTCCTCAATATTAGTTGTGAATTTATAATCTAAACCCATTAATTCATTAAAGATAAGCTTTAAGATATATTGAAGCCTTTTGCTGTTTTTATGACTATAGATATAGAGTTGTTCCAAATTTATTTATGTTTTTCAGTTACAGCAAAATTACGGATTTTTTAATGGCAATAATTATTTTTAAAAATTTAAAATATCAGCTGCTAATATTATAGAAATACAATATTTTTGATTTACACTTGTTTTGTTGAGGTACTTTTCTTAAATTTATAATATTATTCAAAACGAAGATTATTAATTTTAGCTTATGAAAATTTTAGTAACAGGAGGAACCGGATATATAGGTTCACATACAGTAGTTGAACTTCAAAACAAGGGCTATGAAGTGATTATAGTTGATAACTTAAGTAACTCTCACATACAGGTTATAGATCAAATTGAAAAGATAAGTGGTAAAAGACCTGAATTTGAACAATTCGATTTAATTGATGTAGAAAAAACAAAAGACTTTTTTAGTAGAAATAATGACATCTCTGGAATTATCCATTTTGCGGCTTTTAAGGCTGTTGGTGAATCTGTTGGAGACCCATTAATGTATTATAGGAATAATCTATTTTCTTTAGTTAATATTTTGGAGAATATGAAAGTCCAAGAGATTGATAATTTAGTTTTTTCTTCTTCTTGTACTGTCTATGGGCAACCTGAAGCTTTACCAGTAGCTGAAGATGCACCTATTCAAATGGCCATGTCGCCTTATGGTAATACCAAACAAATTTCAGAGGAGGTTATACAAGATACAGCTAAGGTAACCAATGTAAATGCGATTCTTCTAAGATATTTTAATCCCATTGGCGCGCATGAATCCTCCTTGATAGGAGAATTGCCTCTTGGGGTTCCTAATAACTTGGTTCCCTTTATTACGCAAACAGCTATTGGATTAAGAAAAGAATTGTCGGTTTTTGGTGAAGATTATAATACCCCTGATGGAACTGCTATTAGGGATTATATTCATGTAGTAGATTTGGCAAAAGCTCATGTTATTGCGGTAGATCGCCTGATTGGAGAAAAGCAAAAAAAGAAAGTAGAAATCTTCAATCTTGGAACTGGAAATGGATTTTCTGTTTTGGAAGTTGTCAACTCTTTCGAGAAAGTTTCTGGAGAAAAGCTCAATTATAAAATTGTTGAACGAAGAGCTGGAGATGTAGAACAAGTATTTGCTGATACTAAATTTGCTAATGACGAATTAGGATGGAAAGCAGAAAAAACGCTTGACGAAATGATGCTGACAGCATGGGACTGGGAGAAAGCTTTAAAAAATAAACACTAAATAATAAATACGCAAAATGAATTTTAAAAAGAATATTTTAATAACTGGAGGTGCTGGATTTATTGGCTCTCATTTGGTAAGGTTATTTGTAAATAAATACCCTGAATATAAAATAGTGAATCTTGATAAACTAACTTATGCTGGAAATCTAGCCAACTTAACTGATATCGAAAACAAACCAAATTACGAATTTGTAAAAGCAGATATTGTTGATGCTGAAGCTATAGAGAAACTATTTGTTGAATATCAATTTACCCATGTTATTCACCTAGCTGCAGAATCTCATGTGGATCGTTCGATTAGCAATCCTCTTGAGTTTGTGATGACGAATGTGATTGGTACAGTGAACTTATTAAATGCCGCCAAGTTTATCTGGAAAGATAATTATGAAGGAAAGTTGTTCTATCATGTTTCAACAGATGAAGTCTATGGTACTCTTGGAGAAACTGGAATGTTTGAAGAAACTACTGCCTACGATCCACATAGTCCTTATTCCGCTTCAAAAGCTAGTTCTGACCATTTCGTAAGAGCTTATTTTGATACTTTCGGATTGCCTTCTGTTATCTCAAATTGCTCAAACAACTATGGTAGTTTTCAGTTTCCAGAGAAGTTAATTCCATTATTTATCAATAATATTCAAAATAAGAAACCTCTTCCTGTTTATGGAAAAGGCGAAAATATTAGAGATTGGTTGTGGGTGGAGGATCATGCTCGTGCCATCGATGTCATTTTCCATAATGCAGGACTTGGTACTACCTATAATATTGGAGGCCATAATGAGTGGACTAACATCGACTTGATTAAACTCATGTGTAAAATAATGGATGAAAAGTTGGGAAGAGAAGTTGGAGAAAGTGAAAAGCTCATCACCTATGTAAAAGATAGAGCAGGACATGACCTCCGTTATGCTATTGATAGTTCCAAACTTCAAAAAGACCTAGGTTGGAAGCCAAGCCTTCAATTTGAGGAGGGTTTAGAGAAAACAGTGAATTGGTATTTAGAGAATACAGATTGGTTAAATAATGTGACATCTGGCGATTATCAGTCGTATTACGATGATCAATATACTAAGAGATAAGTACTTTGAGCTCTATTTAGGCTGTTGGATTCCTAAATAGGGCTCTTTTAATACGTAAGTGTATTATTTTGATTCGTTACTGGTATTGACCACACCACCCTGACTTATTATCTTTGATTAGAACTTGAAATACTATCATTTACAAAAAAAATTAAACGAACATTAATTATTGAAAGGAAGATTATGAAAAATTTAAAATGGATATTGGGATTAATAGGCATTCTTGCTTTTATGACCAATTGTACAAAAGAACTAGAACCTGCAGCCCCAGCACCAGTAGACCCATCAGATACTATTACTGATATGAATGATTTGGTTATTCCAGAAACATTCAACTTTGAAACTTCGCAAGATATTCAAATTGTTATAAACGATTTTAAATCCAGTAAGGCGGATGGGGACATCAAATACGAAGTTTATTTGTATAATGCTGCAGGGTCATCATTTACAACTTCTGTTGTAGGTGATGATGGGGATGCTATCAGCCAATCCGGTGTTTTAGTAGATGTGCTTAATAACCTAAATGCCACTCAAATTACATCCGATCCTGATTTTAATTTGAATATTACCATCCCATCCTATTATGATACATTATATGTGGTTAAAAATAATATGGGGCATTATACAAGTCAATTGATACCAATTACTTCAAATAAAATGAGTATTTCATTTCAAGATGATGATTTTGGGTCATTTAAATCCTCTAAAGAAGATCCTACAGCTATGCTTTATGCTGTGAATAGCGCCAGAGACCTTTATTCAATCAATCCGATTACTGGAGAAATTGAAATCTTACCGAGCTTACCCTCACAAACTGGTGGTAGTTGGACTTGTGCTATAGACCCTATTGATGAGGTGTTATATACAATTGGGATCAGCTATCCTTATTATTTATATGCTTACGATTTAAATACACAGGAATGGGATAGAAGAGGTAAGACTTATTATCAAGGCCCAAGACTAGGATATAATATAAACGATGGTATGCTATATTATTCTTTTAGTAATTATGTATTATTAATTAATCCTGATAACGGACACATGGTTTCTTATTATGTAGTCCAAGGCCTACACGATTTAGATGGAGGCGATTTATGTTTTGCTGATAATGGAACCATGTATATTTCTAGTGAATCAGGATTATATAAATGTGCTTTTGGGAGTGGAAATACCATTCAAACCTCAAGAATCTCAGCTGATAATTTGCCAAATTATCCAAATTCATTAACTTTTGACCAAAACCAAGAGTTATGGTGGGCCTCTAATGTATTTGATGATGGATTGAATAAATATGTAGGCAGAACATTTATTATGGATACTGTAACAGGAGGTTTTGAAGAAAGATGGTCTTTCGAAAACAATTATATTCATGATTTAGCAACGATGCCATTGGATGAAAACCAAATCCCAGATACTGATACTGATGGTGATGGTATTATAGATTTCTATGACGAATATCCAGAAGATAGCAATAAAGCATATGATCAATATACACCTTCTGTTTATGGTTGGGGAACCTATGCTTTTGAGGATTTATGGCCAAATGAAGGGGATTATGACTTCAATGATTTGGTATTGAATTATCGTTATACACATGTTTATAATTCTGCTGATTTAATTGTAGAAACAAAGCTGACCTTTGGAATTAAAAATGTTGGAGGATCTTATAGAAATGGTTTTGGTATTGAATTAGATATGCAAGAATCACTTATCCAAGATGTGACAGGAAGTAGTCTAACTACTGGAATTGTGACTTTGAATGGCAAAGGTTTAGAAACCAACCAAGCTAAGCCAGTAGTGATGCTATTTGACGATGCTTGGGATAATTATCCATCGGATCAGGATTTAGAACTAGTAATAACTTATGTTACTCCTATTGAAACAGAAGACTTTGGAACAAAGAACCCTTTTATCTTTATCAACGGAGATAGAAGTCGTGAGGTTCACCTATCTGATCATACACCAACATCATTAGCAAGTGCAGAATTTTTCGGAACGCAAGACGATGATAGTAATGCTGCTACAGGTAGGTATTATAAGAATGCTTCAAATTTACCTTGGGCTATAGATATCATTCATGATTTTATATACCTACAAGAAAAAGTACCTATCATTTATGGTTATAACCGCTTTGCCGATTGGGCAGAGTCTGGTGGACAATCATATGGTGATTGGTATAAAGACCAAGATGGATATAGAAACGATCAGTATTTAGTTTACTAAATATAATGCTACATAAAAATGACCTTCAGGTAGTTTTTGCCTGATGGTTTAATTAACCTTCAGATCTCAAGACTATGAAAAACAATATTTTAATCATTAATATAGCAGTGTTATTGCTTTTCTTTTCTTCATGCACAAAAAAATTAGAAGAAGTGGAACAGCCTATAAATACTGATAAGCCAATATTAAATTTGGATATCCCACAAGATTTTAGTTTTGAGACTAAGAAGGATGTAAGGGTATCGTTCAATGATTTTAAAATAACAAAAGCAGGAGTAAATAAATACAGCATCTATCTTTATACCGATGAAGTGGTATTTGAGGAGGTCAGCTATGAAAATGAAGGTGGAGAAATGGTAACAGAAATGTTGGAGATTACCGATGAGCTGAATAATGTAGTTACTACTGTCATGAGTGAAACAGGTCAGTTTGAAATCGATATTACAATTCCATCTTACTATGAATATCTTTATATAGTTAAAAATGATTTAGGCTATTATACCAGTGAAATAGTCCCAATAATTAATAATAAAGCTGTTTATGCCAGTACAGCCATGAAATCTACTAATGAAGATCCTGTGGATGTAATTTATGGTGTTAATGCTCAAGCTGATTTATTTACTTTAAACCCTGTTACTGGTGATTTTGTGGTGATAGGACAGTTACCTTCGAGCTCAGGAGGGAGTGTTACTTGTGCTATAGATCCCGTGAGTAGAGTTTTATATACAATAGGAAGCTCCTCAAGAAAGCTATATGCTTATGATATTGATAATGAATCTTGGGAAGAGAGAGGCTATACCGGACTTAGTGGCCCAAGATTAGAATATAGAAAAGAAGACGGACTGTTGTATTTTTCCACCTCTAATAGAGTGCAAACGGTTGACCCTTCAAATGGAAATGTCATTTCAACTTTTTATGTAAATGGTTTACATAATTCAGGTTGGGGAGATGTGGCATTTGATGCAGATGGGGTTCTATTTATGTCTACCTATTCTGGACTTTACAGGTGTGATCCTGCTGGTGGTAATACTTATGATGCCGTTAGAATTAGTGCGGAGAATTTACCATTTAATCCTACTTCAATGACTTTTGATTCAAATGGTGAGCTCTGGATTGGTTCTATAAGTAATGGAAAAGGAAGAGTAGTGGTTATGGATCAAATTACTGGAGGTTGGGAGTGGCGATATCAAGATTTAATAGTTGCCATTAATGATTTAACTTATTTACCTTTAGATGAAACTCAAGTGCAAGAAACGGATTCCGATGGGGATGGTATTATTGATTTTTATGATGAATATCCCAATGATGGCGATAAAGCCTATAATGTATATACACCATCTATTTACGGTTGGGGATCTTATGCTTTTGAAGACTTATGGCCTTATCAAGGTGATTATGATTTTAATGATTTAATCATCAATTATAGAGTTATCAATATCGCCAATAGTAACGATGAAATAGTGGAAACAGAATTTCACCTCCAAATTAAAAATGTAGGTGGTTCTTTTCATAATGGTTTTGGTATAGAACTAGGAATGGAGGAGTCTCTCATTGAAAGTTTTTCTACTTCATTATTAACAGAGGGAATAGTAACATTAAATGCTAAAGGATTAGAAGTTGGACAAGCTAAACCAGTTATTATTCCTTTTGATGATGCTTGGGACCAAGTTAACTCAGGTGAGATGGTATTTATCCTGAGCTACAATAATCCTATTCAACCTGAGCAGTTTGGTAATTTAAATCCATTTATCTTTATCAATGGTGAAAGAGGTAGAGAAGTCCATTTTGCAGATTTTCCTCCAACATCTCTTGTAAATACAGACTACTTTGGGACTGCAGATGATGATAGTAGCCCAAATACTAATCGATATTATAAAAACACAACAAATCTTCCTTGGGGTATAGATATCATCCATGATTTTATTTATTTGCAAGAAAAAGAAGCCATCATTAATGGCTATAATAAATTTGCCAATTGGGCTGAATCTGGTGGAATAGATTATCCCGATTGGTATAAAAACCAAGATGGTTATCGTAACGATCAGTATTTGGTATATTAAAGCATCCTTTTGAAGTAATTAATGTTAGTGAGGGTGTAGAAGTTTTCGATGCCCTTTTTTTATTAAAAGGAGATGAAACTTAATGGATCAACTGCAGTACCATCCATCCATAATTCAAAGTGTAAATGGGGGCCACTACTTTGTTCACCAGTATTTCCAATTATGGAAATTAAATCACCAGCTTTTACATATTCTCCTGTTTTCTTCAATAATGAGGAGTTATGTTTATAGACCGAAATAAGATTCCCGGAGTGTTGAATCATAATCACATAGCCTGTATTTAAGGTCCACTCTGCAAGTATGACCACGCCATTATCTATGGCTTTAATGGCATCGTTTCTTTTAGCTACAATATCTATTCCAAAATGAGAGTTATTGGCATCAAACTGATTGGTGATAACTCCTGATAAGGGTGCAAAGTATACTTTAGGTCCTTTAGAGAAATCTTCATTATAAACCTCCTCAGTTTCGTGGTAGTAAATGTTGTACCTTCCTAAGTTTTCTAATTCAGCTCTTAATAAACTATCTTCCTCTGAACGATAATTTTCGATATTATTTACATCAATAATGGCATTCAAATCATTTTGTGATTCCTCATCTATATCTTGACCATTCAAAATACGCCTAATGTTATTTAAATAAATCTGATTAGCGTGTAATTGATATTCTAAGGAATCCAAAGAAGATTCTAAATGATAAATTTCTTGTCGTAATCCTGGATCTGTATAGCCCGGGATATATTCTCGTAAACTCGTGAATGCCATTAAATAAATCATCATTCCTATCCAAAATAATGAAATCAGAAGAATGGTGAAGTATACATTAAGTCTTGATAATCTAAAACTTAACCTCTGTTCAAAGCTGTCTTCGTTAATTAACACCAATCGGTATTTATGTCGTAGCTTTGTGAACCTTTTCTTATTTTTTACCTTTTCTGACATTGGTGCAAAGATGAAAAAAAAATTGCTTAAAAATTGAAATAAACTTTAACTAGATGCGTAATGATATTTATTATATGTTTGGGTGATAGTTTTTTCATAAAAATAAAATATTTTTGCAAAAAAGAAGTTAGATTCATAGAGCCTGTTAGGCCAATAATCTTTAACCATTGAAAATTAAAAGTTTTTGAAACTACAACATATACAATTTTATCGTTTTTTGGTTCTCCTGGTGCTATTAAGTACAATTGTTTCAGGATGTTCTACCAAAAAGAATACATGGACTAGAAGGGCCTTCCATAATGTTTCAGCACATTATAATGGATGGTGGAATGGTAACGAAAGCCTTAAAGAAGGAGCTATTGAATTAGAGGAAAATTCAGAAGATAATTATAATAAGATACTTCCTGTCTATAATTATGGTGATGAAAGTATGGGCTCCAGTATGGCATCTTATAGCGATAGGGCTATAGAAAAAGGCTCCATGGTGGCTCAACGACACACCATGTGGTTTAAAAATAGGGAATATTGCAGTTGGGTTCCTGAAAGTTATTTCCTTATTGGAAAGGCATATTTCTTAAAACACGAATATCAAAGCGCGAGAATGACTTTCGATTTCATTATAAAAAAATATCATTATGATGAAATACAATATGAATCGATGCTTTGGTTGGCAAAAACTTTTGTGGAGATAGAGAACTATCAAAAGGCAGAAACTTATTTAGAACTTTTAAGTAGCAAAATCGGTCGTGAAGACATGGAAAGATATGTGACTCATGATGTAAATGCTGTTTATGCTGATTTATATATCAAGCAAGGATCTCCTGAGTTGGCCATCCCATTTTTAAAGGATGCCATTTTTGACATCCGTGAAAAGAATCTCAATACAAGAATGGTATTTATCTTGGCTCAAATATACCAAGACCAAGGCAATAAGCAAGAGGCTACAAACCTGTTTAAAAAAGTATTAAAAAAGAATACTGATTATAAAACAACATTCAATGCTAAAATCAATTTGGCGAAACTCTATGATTCTGAAACCTCGGACAGTCAAGATTTGGTGAAGAGTTTGAAGAAGATGTTGAAAGATTCTAAAAATATCAATTATTTGGATCAGGTATATTATGCATTGGCTGAAGTTGCTGTTATTGATGAAGAGTTTGGTCAAGCACTAGAATACCTGCGATTGTCTGTGGCTAAGTCAGTAGAGAATGAATTTCAAAAAGCAGTTTCTTCATTAACAGCAGCGGATTTATTTTATAAAAGAGAGAATTATCAAATGAGTGGTGCATATTATGATACCGCTATGATGTTTTTACCTGAGGATTATCCTAATTATAAAAGCGTTAAAAGACAAACGGCTATAATTAGTGATTTGGTCAACCATCTAACGGTGGTTCAAATAGAAGACTCCCTTCAGAAATTGGCGGCTATGCCACGACCGGAATTGAATGCATTAGTGGATTCTCTGATTGAAATTGTGGTAGAGGAAGAAGAAAGACAAAGGGAAGAAGAATTATTACGTCAGCAAGCCATAGCCATGGGTGCTCAAAACAGAAGTCGTAACGGACCTGGTGGTGGAGTTGCCGTAGGTGGAGGATGGTATTTTTATAATACTCAGGCTATGAGTATGGGGTACTCAGAGTTTCTTGCAAAATGGGGAAATAGAAAATTGGAGGATAATTGGCGCTTAAGCAATAAACAACAAACTAATTTTGAAATGGATGATGAGATGGATGAAGAGGTTATTGCAGATAGTTTGATGATTGCGGATTCAAATTACGTTGCTCCTAGTTCTAATCCTAAAGATAGAAATTATTACTTGCAGAATATTCCTTTAACTCCTGAGCAAATGGAAGCTTCTGATGAGAAAATAAGTGAAGCATTGTATAATGCAGGATTTATTTATAAAGAAAGTCTACAAAAATCTCCTGAAGCTATCTTGACCTTTTCTGATTTTCATTCTAGAAATATGGAAGAACATGAATTAAGCATTCAAGTATATTTTCAATTATATCTGCTTTATAAAGAGATTGGAAATCAAGAGAGAATGGAAGAATACCAAGCTATCATTATAGAAAGCTATCCAGAGAGTGATTATGCTAAATTAATTCTAAACCCAGAATATTTTAAAGAACTTCAGAAAAAACATAATTATTTAACTGATTTATACGAAAAAACATATAAAGCCTACGAAAAAGGCCAATATACCATGGTCGTTTATAATAGTGATCAAGCATTAGAAGTTCAAGAGGAACATGAGATTATTCCAAAATTCTTATATCTAAAAGCCATTTCTATGGCAAAAACTGATATTGTGGATTCTATGACGGTGAATTTAGAGAAACTTATAGAAAAATATCCAAATAGTGAAGTCAGACCTTTGGCTGAGAATATTTTGACAAATCTTGGTCTGTATGATCCTAATGCCTCTTTAAGCCCGGAGGAATTGGAAGCTCAAGAGCAAATGGATGCGGCCATGTCTATGTATGAAGTACGAATGGATATTCCTCATCATTTTGTTATGATATTTAATAGTGCTCAAATGAATATGAATGCCATGAAGACTAGGATTTCTGATTATAATAAGAAATCACATTCTTTAGATAATTTAAATGTGAGTGGCCTTGTATTTGATGGAGAGTGGTATATGATTACCATATCTCAGTTTCCAAATGGTTTAGATGCTATGGTGTATTATAGAGATATTATTACTAGTTCTTATGTATTCCCTGATGCTAAACAAGACCAGTTTAAAAAGATGGTCATTTCTCTTGATAACTATCCAAAACTTTATCAGGATAAGGACGTTGAGAAATATCTAAAACT
The DNA here is from genome assembly GCF_013166655.1 of Lentimicrobium sp. L6. Taxonomy (NCBI): domain Bacteria; kingdom Pseudomonadati; phylum Bacteroidota; class Bacteroidia; order Bacteroidales; family Lentimicrobiaceae; genus Lentimicrobium; species Lentimicrobium sp. L6. Next base: position 27,613 of record NZ_JABKCA010000050.1, on the reverse strand, counting down.
ATTTGAAAAAGAATATATAAAATAGTAAATTCGCTTGATGAGATAAATACCTTCTAAACGCAAACTGAAAACCCAATGGCAAAAAATAACGATTACGATACCAATTCAATAAACACAATTGGAGCAGGAACTATTGTGAAAGGTGACATCACCTCAGATGGTGACTTTAGAATAGTTGGAAAATTAATAGGAACCATACAATCGAAAGGCAAAGTTGTTATAGGAAAAAATGGTTCTGTTGAAGGAGATATCATTTGCAAAAATGCTGATGTTTCTGGTCATGTGAAAGGAAGCGTTAAGGTTGATGAGTTATTGAGCTTAGCCACTACTAGCAAAATGGAAGGAGATGTGGTGACCTCACGAATAGCAATAGAAGCAGGTGCTGTTTTCTCAGGGCAATGTCACATGAGTAATGCTAATGAAACAACAAAAGCAAAAAGATAAGTTTAATGCCTATGCCAGATATTCCAATATGGCTTTTCAAATGATAGCCATTATTTTACTTGGAACTTTCGGTGGATTTAAGCTAGATGAGCTACTGGATTGGGGATTCCCAGTTTTTACAGTGGTTTTATCATTATTGTCAGTGATTTTAGCCATATATATTTCAGTCAAAGATTTATTAAAATAATAACATGAAAGATACATTTCAAAAGTTTATTAAAAACTTAGTTATATTCACCGTCATTATTGCTGCCCTTCAATTCTTGGCTAGCCTAAAGCTAGATCCAAAGTGGATAAGCAATTCATGGCCTTTTGTGATTCTATTCTTTCTCTCTTTTACCATCCTTATGCATCGCTATTTGTTGAAATCTACAGAAGGGAATCCAAAGAAATTTGTATTCGCATTTCTTATGATGACCACAATAAAGATACTCCTGTATCTTGGGGTTATATTGGTATATGTGCTTTTGAATAGAGCCGATGCCGTTGCATTTATTATTATATTCTTCATCAATTATTTCTTGTTTACAGGTTTTGAACTAACTATTATTATGAAAATGCTTAATAAGCCCAAATCATAAAGAATTATTAAAATTGTATTATCTCGATTATTTGATTAACTTTGTGATTAAATGATTAAACAAAAATAAATGATTTATATTACCCGCAGAGAAAGATTTAACGCCGCACACCGACTTTTCAGAGCCGATTATAACGATGAAAAAAACGCAGAAGTGTTTGGAAAATGTTCTAATCCTAAATGGCATGGTCATAATTATGAGCTATTTGTAACCATAAAGGGAAAAGTAAATCCAGAAACAGGTTTCTTGGTGAACTTAACGGAATTGAAAATGTTAATCAGAGAAAAGATTACAAATAAGCTAGATCATAAGAATTTAAATGAGGAGGTAGATTTTTTAAAAGGTAAGTTTACTTCTACCGAGGTGTTATGTATGTCTGTATGGGAAGAATTATCAGAGGAGGTTGGTAACTTAGGCGCACAATTACATAAAGTAAAGATTAAAGAAACAGAGAATAATTTTGTTGAGTATTTGGGTGAATAGTCAACAAGCATAAATAAAATTGAATATCATGTTAGATTACGAAAGAATAGATACTTGGCAGCCCGAAAAGCTAGAAAAATTACAGTTCCATTACCACGAAATACTAAAACTTATAGGAGAAGATCCTGAAAGAGAGGGATTGTTAGAAACCCCGAGAAGAGTTGGGAAGTCTATGCAGTTTTTAACTCAAGGATATGATCAAAATCCGGAAGACATCCTCAAATCAGCTATGTTTAAAGAGGATTATAAAGAAATGGTGATTGTGAAGAATATCGAATTATATTCCATGTGTGAACATCATATGATTCCTTTTATTGGGAAAGCTCATGTGGCTTATATTCCTAATGGATATATAACAGGTTTAAGTAAAATTGCTCGTGTTGTTGAGGCTTTTGCTCGTCGACTCCAGGTGCAAGAAAGACTCACTACACAAATTAAAGATTGTCTTCAAGATACTTTGAATCCGCTAGGAGTAGCAGTGGTTATTGAGGCAAAACACCTTTGTATGGCAATGAGAGGAGTGCAAAAACAAAATTCAGTTACTACAACTTCTGATTTTACTGGAGCTTTCCGTAAAAAAGAAACTAGAGAAGAATTTATTCACTTGATTAGTTCTAACCTGTCATAATGACAAGTATTCTGAATAATTGTTAAAGCCAATAAGGCTGGCATTATTTTTATGGATGGTTCGGTTACAATTCAAATTTAAAAACTATGATACAACAAAATAATGGCTATGGCCAAACTTACGATCAGAATATTGAATCTGCCACATTAGCAAAGACTTTTATGTCGCGTGTTTTTGCTTGGATGTTTATTGCGCTTGCTGCTACTGCTGCTACTGCTTATGTTTTTGCAGGTTCTCCATCATTAATGGGACTAATGGTTAACGAAACCGGAGGAATGTCTATCCTTGGGTGGGTGGTTATGTTAGCTCCTCTAGGATTTGTATTTTATTTGAATTCCCGATTTCAAAGGATGTCACGAAATTCAATGATATTATTATTCCTTGTTTTTAGTGTATTGATGGGAATGAGTTTGAGCTTTGTACTTCTAATTTATACTTCAGCATCGGTGTTTTCTACTTTTATTGTGACAAGCGGAACCTTTGGTTTGATGGCTTTGGTTGGATACACAACAAAGACTGATTTGACTAAATTTGGTTCCATCTTAATGATGGGATTGGTGGGGATTATATTAGCAAGTATCGTGAACTTCTTCATGCAAAGTGGAACTATGGAATATATTATTTCTATATTAGGAGTATTGATATTTACTGGTTTAACAGCTTATGATGTGCAGAAACTGAAGAATATTGGTTTGGCCATTGGTCCTAATCGTGGTGCTGATTCTGATAAGCTTGCCATTATGGGAGCATTAACTTTATACCTAGATTTCATTAACTTGTTCCTTTTCCTATTACGCTTTTTAGGTGATAGAAAACAATAAGATAATCACAAAGAACTAGTAGTTAGTATCTTGGCACTTGTTTTGGGTTTGAAAAATATTTTATATCATTGCACGGGCAAATTTGCCCGTTTTTTATGGGCAATAATTGCTCTTGAAATAGAAATAATTGAAAATTATATATTTATGAAAGCTTACGTTTTTCCGGGCCAAGGTGCTCAATTTGTTGGAATGGGTAAAGAACTATACGATAATTCAGAGAGTGCTAAGGCACTATTTGAACAAGCCAACGAAATTTTAGGTTTCCGTATTACTGATTTAATGTTCGAAGGAACTGATGAGGATTTAAGACAAACTAGAGTGACTCAGCCAGCTATTTTCTTACATAGTGTGATTTTGGCTAATGAGTTAGGAGAAGACTTTAAAGCAGATATGGTTGCGGGTCATAGCTTAGGCGAATTTAGTGCGTTAGTGGCTAATAAAACCTTAAGCTTTGAGGATGGTTTAAAATTAGTTTATCAACGTGCTTTAGCCATGCAAGAAGCTTGCGAAATAGAACCAAGTACTATGGCGGCGATTATCGGATTAGACGATGATGCAGTAGCTAAGGTATGTGAAGAGCTTGACGAGATTGTTGTTCCAGCTAATTTTAATTGCCCAGGTCAATTGGTGATTTCTGGTAGCATGAAAGGAATTGAGTTGGCTTGTGAGAAGATGAAAGAAGCCGGAGCAAAACGAGCATTGCCTTTAAAAGTAGGTGGTGCTTTCCACTCGCCATTTATGGAGCCTGCTAGAGTGAAACTAGCAGAAGCTATTGAGAATACAACGTTTGCTTTAGGTACTTGTCCAATCTATCAAAATGTAAGTGGTGAAAAAGTAACCGATCCTGCTACCATTAAAGAAAATTTAGTGAAGCAATTAACAGGTCCTGTGCGTTGGACACAAATCATGACCAATATGGTTGCTGATGGTTTAAGCCATGTGACTGAAGTAGGCCCAGGAACTGTTTTGCAAGGTTTATTCAAGAAAGTGGATAGAAAACTTCCTAGCGAATCTGCAAAAATGGAATACTAAGATTTATAAAGTCTATATACAAAAAGCACCATTTCAATCGAAATGGTGCTTTTCTTATTTTAAGCTTGATTTGAGTGCTAGTACTAAAAGTACATGTCAGCTAGCGTCTTCTCGTTCACCTTTTTTATGCTTTCATTTCCAGTGCTTGAATACATTAAATCGATTTGAGTTTGATAAGCCTCCTCTATTTTGTGTCGGACCATTTTTAAGGTTGAATTCACTTGCTTATTATCTTCACTAAATGCTTCCTGAGCAATATAAAATAAGGAAGGCATCCATTTACTTGGGAATTTCACTTTATAAACAGGGTCGTTTTTAAAATGCTTAATTTCTTGATGGATAGCTTCCAATAATTCAGATGCCGATGTGATCTGCTGCTCTTTGATTAATTTCTTTATTTTTAGTTCTTCAAGTGTAATAATAGAGGTCGTTAACCTCTTCTGATTATTATAAAGCATGGCTTGTTGAATAAGTGGAGCATGAAATACCAGTCCTTCTTCAATTTCTTCGGGTGAATATTTTTCTCCATCTTCAGCAATTAATAAAGCTTTTTCTCGGCCGGTTACCACCAAAAATCCGTTTTTATCCATATAGCCTAAATCTCCAGTCCACAAACACCCATTTTTTATATACTCCTCACTAGCTTCTGTATTTTTGAAGTATCCTTTCATCACATTATCACCAGAAATAACAATCTCGCCTTTTTCTTCGGTTTTGCATTCCTCTCCATTTTCATTCATAATCTTACATTTAATGGAAGGTAAAACCATTCCTGACGTACCTAGTTTATGAATAAATGGGGTGTTTGAAGAAATGATAGGTGTAGCTTCAGTTAAGCCATATCCTTGATAAATAGGGAAGCCGATGGTATAGAAAAATTGTTGCTGTTTGATATCGAGGAGTGCTCCTCCTCCAACCATATATTGTAAATTCCCTCCAAATACTTTACTTAATTTGGAGAATATAAGCGATTTAGCCAGAAAATAGGTAGGCCAGTTTTTTATAAGACTAAGCCAACTTGCTTTTTGAAATCCATCACCATGAATTTCATATCCAGCTTTAAGTCCGGCGTGAAACAATTTCTCAACGAACCCGCCTTTATCACTGATACCATCAATAATTTTTTTCATTAAATTACCAGATAGGGCAGGAACGGTGAGTAAAAAATTAGGTTTTACTTCATTTAGATTGATGGGGATGTTTTTTATCGCATTAACAGAGCCGCCTCTGGCATCCAGAAAATATAGTGACATTCCGCTGAATAGGGCTCCGAAAATCGCTACCGTATGTGCAAAACAATGATCGACGGGTAATATGATTAATGTTTTTAATTGATCATTAGCTTTGAAAACTTCAACTCCTTCAGCGCTATTGGCCATATAGTTTTTGTGGGTAAGCATAATACCCTTCGGATTGCCGGTGGTTCCAGAAGTGTAGGAAACGGTAACCACATCTTCGCTACTCAGGTTTTTTAATAGCTGGTCAATTATTGAAGCATTATTCAAGTAATCCTCTTTCCCTTTTTCAATTAAATCAAAATAGCTCCAAATATGATCTTTGGAGATATGTTGTTTTTCTGCTAATTGATAGGCGTATTCAATATCATGATCCAAATAAATCAGCTTGAAGTCCTTATTATCAATTTGATTCCAGATATTCAATACTTTAGCTAAGTTGTTTTTGGAAATAAAAATCCCTTTAGATTCTGAATGATTCAGTCTGAAAGGTAGTTCTTCATCCATTAGTTTTACGGATAGAGGTACCGAAGCCATCCCATTATAGAGGAGGGAAAATTCAGAAATAACCCAACGAGAACTGCCTTCAGACAAAATAGAAAAATGTTCTCCCTTTTTCAGCCCTTGGCTATGTAGCGAAAGGGCTAAATATCTAGATTGTAGCTTGACATCGGAAAATGATAAAGGCAGCCAACCCGAATCTTCTTTATCAGCAAGATAGGTTTTTGATTCAAAGTGTTCTGCGGCATATTCCAGTTGTGATACAATAGTATGGATACTTGTAGACTTTTTTTTCATTTTATGATAGTAGGTGTAGAAATCTGAGGATTATCTCCATAGATATTTATAATTCAAGTTTATAGTTTTTTAACCACCCCGCCTTTGAGTTCGTATTTCTCATTACTTTCAGGGCAGAAAGCATAGCCATCCATATCGAATTTAAGCTTATGGCCAAATTCACTCATCCAACCCAGATGACGAGCGGGATTTCCAACTACTAATGCATAAGCAGGAACAGTTTTTGTCACCACTGCACCGGCACCAATAAATGCAAACTCCCCAATATCGTGTCCACAAACGATAGTCGCATTAGCTCCAATACTGGCTCCTTTTTTCACAATGGTCTTGGAATACTCTCCTCTGCGATTTACAGCACTTCTAGGATTGGTCACATTGGTAAAAACCATGCTAGGACCTAGAAATACATCATCCTCGCAAATTACTCCAGTATATATAGATACATTATTCTGTATTTTTACATTCTTCCCAAGGATTACCTCAGGGGAAATCACCACATTTTGGCCAATATTACAATTTTCTCCAATCTCACAATTACTCATAATATGGCTGAAATGCCAAATTTTAACTCCTTCTGATATTTTGCAGCCTTCATCAATCACTGCAGTCTCGTGGGCAAAATATTCTTTACTCATATATGTCTTTTTATTTGTTTCTTGTTTTTAAATTAGCTCTTTACTATTAACTCATCAGTTTTGCCCCGACCCTAAAGGGAGCCTGATGAGCTTTTTCTTCACAATGAATATTTAGTTTTGACTGTAAACTATTAATTGTTTAACTCCTCCATTGAACACTTCGACAGGCCTGTCTAGCTGCGTAGCCAGATAAAATCAGTGTCCTTTATCTATTTAAACTTTTAATTATTCACATTTAACTATTCACTCTTAACTGTTAGTTGTTAACTATTATCTCTTAACCTCTTAGGCAAACTCCCCCAAACTAAATCATAACTATGGTCAATTAATTCTTTCAATAAATCCACCGAAAGCAAACCTTCTGTATTTATTGTGTTCCAATGTTTTTTGTTCATATGATAGCCAGGAATGATTTCTGAATGCATTTCTCTGAGGTGAACTGCTCTTTCTGGCTCACATTTTAAATTGATGCTATGTCCTTTTGTTAAGTTGGCCAAGGCATACATTTTACCATGAACCTTAAACACCAAAGTATCTTCTCCAAATGGAAAACCTTCGGTTGTAAATGGTTTCGAAAGGCAATAGGCTCTTATTTCTTCAATATTCATTATGCTTAATTTCGATTACGAAAATAGGAAAATATTAATAGATTTCAGTGTAATCATTTTAAGAGTTTCTAATTATTGTGTTTTTGAAGAAAATAGACAATGTCATCATGTCATATCTTCCTGACAAAACATACCTCCTTATCAATTGGCATAAAATTCGATAAGCACAAACTATCAATTTTAAAATATTTAAAACATGAAAATACAACCTTTAGGAGAACGAGTTTTAATTGAGCCATTAGCGGCAGAAACAAAAACAGCAAGTGGAATTATTATTCCAGATACAGCAAAAGAAAAACCATCGAGAGGAAAAGTGATGGCTACAGGTAAAACTGAAGAGGGAAAAGACCTTTTAGTAAAAGTTGGTGACACTGTACTTTATGGCAAATTTGCTGGTACTGAAGTAGAACTTGAAGGAAGCAATTACCTTATCATGGAGCAGTCAGAAATTCTGGCTATCATTTAATTCATTGATTATAACAAAAATAAAAATATAGAAAAATGGCAAAAGACATTATATTCGATTACGAAGCAAGAGAAGCTTTAAAGAAAGGTGTAGATGCATTAGCTAATGCAGTTAAAGTAACACTTGGACCAAAAGGTAGAAATGTAATTATTGACAAATCATTTGGTGGACCAGCCATTACTAAAGATGGGGTTACAGTAGCTAGAGAAATCGAGTTGACTGACACTGTTGAGAATATGGGTGCACAAATGGTGAAAGAAGTAGCTTCTAAAACCAACGATTTAGCTGGTGATGGTACAACTACTGCTACTGTTCTCGCTCAAGCAATTGTAACTACAGGATTAAAGAATGTTACCGCTGGTGCCAATCCAATGGATCTAAAAAGAGGTATTGACAAAGCGGTTGCTGCTGTTGTTGCTGATATCAAATCACAAGCTATTGCTGTAGGTGATAGTAATGAGAAAATAGAGCAAGTGGCTACTATTTCTGCTAATAACGATAAAGCTATTGGTGGAATGATTGCTGCAGCTATGGCTAAAGTAAAAAAAGAAGGTGTAATCACTATTGAAGAAGCCAAAGGTTTCGAAACTAGTGTTGATGTGGTTGAAGGTATGCAGTTCGATAGAGGATATATTTCTCCTTATTTCGTTACTAATACTGAGAAAATGGAAGCTGTTTATGAGAATCCATTCATCTTAATCTACGACAAGAAAGTAAGCAATATGAAAGATTTGCTTCCTATTCTAGAAAAAGCCGCTCAAACTGGAAAAGCATTAATCATTATTGCTGAAGATGTAGAAAGCGAAGCATTAGCTACTTTAGTAGTGAATAGATTAAGAGGTTCATTGAAAATTGCTGCTGTTAAAGCTCCAGGTTTTGGTGACCGTAGAAAAGAAATGTTAGAAGACATTGCTATCTTAACTGGAGCTACCGTTATTTCTGAAGAAAAAGGATATAAATTAGAGGATGCTACTTTAGAGAATCTAGGAACTGCTGATAAAATCGTTATCGACAAAGACAATACAACTATTGTAAGCGGTAAAGGTGAAGTAGCTCTAATAGAATCACGAGTAAATCAGATTAAAGCTCAAATTGAGTCTACAACTTCTGATTACGACAAAGAAAAGCTTCAAGAGCGTTTAGCTAAATTAGCTGGTGGTGTTGCAGTGATCTACGTTGGAGCTGGTTCTGAAATGGAATTGAAAGAAAAGAAAGATCGTTTCGAAGATGCTTTAGCTGCTACTAGGGCAGCTATTGAAGAAGGAATTATCCCTGGCGGTGGAGTCGCTTTCATTAGAGCCATTTCTTGCCTCGACGATTTAGCAGCCGATAACGAAGATGAGTTAACTGGTATTAAAATAGTAAAACGTGCTATTGAAGAGCCATTACGTCAAATCGTTGCCAATGCTGGTTTAGAGTCTTCTGTTATTGTTAATGAAGTAAGAAACGGTAAAGGCGATTATGGTTTCAATGCCAGAACAGAAGTTTACGAAAACCTTTATGAGTCAGGTGTAATTGACCCAGCTAAAGTTACTCGTGTAGCACTTGAAAATGCTGCTTCTATCTCTAGCATGCTATTAACTACTGCTTGTGTGATTTCTGAGCACAAAGAAGAAGGTGGTGATGCTATGCCTCCAATGCCAGCTGGTGGTATGGGTGGAATGGGTGGCATGGGCGGAATGATGTAAGCCTATAAAATACTATATTCAAAAAGTCCTCTGGAAATTTCCAGAGGACTTTTTTGTTTTACAATAATGGCACGATGATGGCTATGGATTAAATAGAGTTTCACTTATAAAAAATAGGCTGTTGAAAAGTCCTCTGAATTCAGATGAACTCAAAAATGCTAATGTGTATTTTTGAAAATGGGAAATTTTAGTTTTCCATCAATTATTAATGCAAAAAAAAAGTTTATGAAAAAGAATTTAATCATCATTTTAGCCATTATAGCGCCATTTATTCTTAAGGCGCAAACTGATTTATCTACTCCAGATATTCCTTTGGATGAGGAGGGTCAGATTAGATACGTTGAGCTAGTACAAGAAGATGCGGATGCCAAAGATTTATTCAAACGTTGTGTAAAGTGGATCAATGAGGAATATAAGAATCCTACATCGGTGACTCCAACTCGCGATATGGTGAATAAAAAAATTGTTATCCGTCATAGATTTAATCTAACACAGGCCCTTGAAAGTGGAACGATCACAAATGCGGGTGAAGTGATGTACGACATGATTATTCGTTTTAAAGATGGACGATACCGTGCCGAGATGACCAATTTTGTTTTGAAGAAAACTTCAAAATTCCCCTGCGAGAATTGGTTACCAGAAGGAACAGCACCTAGCTCAGTTAACCTTCAACAATTAGATGCTTTTGCCAAAGAAAAGCTAGAAAGTCTAAAAGAAGGTATGAAGCCACCAAAAGTATATGAGGAAGAGAAATGGTAGAATTTTCTTATTAAGATATTTGAAAACCACTTTACATTCAGTAGAGTGGTTTTCTTTTTTTGAATTCCTTGAAGAATTAAGAATCTCTTATCAAAAGACCATACTTGCCACTCCACCACAATTCCATATATTTGCAGCTAATCTAATGCTATGGAATCCCGGAAAAAAGACCATATTAATTTGGCTTATCAAGCTCAGATGTTCGAGCAAGAAGTCTCAGAATTATTTAACTATGAACCCATGTTGGTCTCTAATCAATTGGAGGAATTGAAGAAGACGAAGTTTTTGGCTAAAGAATTGAGTTTGCCACTTTGGGTAAGTAGCATGACAGGTGGAACCAAAGAAGCCCAAGATATTAATAGAAATCTCGCTCAGGCTTGTCGAGAGTTTGGAATGGGAATGGGCTTGGGCTCTTGCCGTCCATTATTACAATCCAAGGAACGTTTTGAGGATTTTAATGTGAGAGACATCATGGGAAATGATTTACCATTGATGGCCAATTTAGGAATTGCACAAGTGGAGGACTTGTTGGACATTAAGGCAGTTGACAAGATCATCGAATTGGTCACTGAACTCAGAGCAGATGGACTCATGCTTCACGTCAATCCACTTCAAGAACTCATGCAGCCAGAGGGTGATATTTATAAAAGGCCTCCTCTAGAAACTATCCAAGAATTATTAGAGTTGATTGATTTCCCGATTTTTGTAAAAGAAGTTGGACAAGGAATGGGCCCTAAAAGTTTAGATGCGCTGCTGGAAACTGATATTGCAGGAATAGAATTTGGAGCCTTGGGAGGAACCAATTTTAGCTTAATTGAGTTGATGCGTTCCGATGAGATGGTGATGGAACAGATGAGTGGTTTTGCATCTGTGGGACATAGTGCTGCCGATATGGTGGGTTTTTTAAATGAACTTCCCATGAATATGGTGCAACAAAAAGAATTGATCGTCAGCGGAGGAATGAATCCATTGAGGGGCTATTACATGCTTCAGCAATTATCTGCACCTGCTATTATTGGCATGGCATTTCAGTTTTTAAAATATGCTCGTGAAGATTATTCCGAGTTAAAAAAATATGTAACTTTAGTGAAGAGAAGTCTTCAAATAGCGGAGAAGTTTTTACACAAACTATAATTATGCTTGAAAAAGAAATCATCAAAGGATTTTCGAAACTAGATAAAGAACAAAAAGTTAAAAAGGTAGCTGCCTATTTCCCCAATCCAAAAGAAGTAGAAAAAGAACTCAAATCTTTTTGGCATGCCGAAATTGCTAAACAAAAGCTTTTCGAAGAATTTTCTGAGAATACCATTTCCAACTTTTTCTTTCCTTATGGAATTGCACCCAATGTGATCATCAATGGGAAAAACTATATGATTCCTATGGTGATTGAAGAAAGCTCGGTGGTAGCAGCCGCAAGTAATAGCGCTAAATTCTGGTCAACAAGAGGAGGTTTTCATACCCAGATTATTAATCAAACAAAAATAGGTCAAGTTCATTTTACTTGGGCTGGTGATTTTGAAAAATTAAATGCATTCTTCCCAGTTTTAAAAAAGCATTTCTTTCAAGGAACTGATGGAATCACCAAAAACATGAGGGAAAGAGGCGGAGGAATCCTCGATATTGAATTGGTGGACATGCGAACTGAAATTGATGATTATTATCAGCTCAAAGCCAGTTTTAATACAGTAGATTCCATGGGTGCCAATTTTATTAACTCTTGTTTAGAGGAATTTGCTGAGATTTTAAAAGAAAAAGTAAGTGAGAACATAGAGTTGAACGAGTATCCCATACAAGTCATCATGTCAATTCTGAGTAATTACACCCCAGATTGCTTGGTGGAAGCTTGGGTGGAATGTGATATTAAAGACTTAGAGGGAGTGGACCCCGATATTTCAGCGGAGGATTTTGCTTGGAAGTTTGAAAAAGCGGTACAAGTTGCTACTGTGGATACTTATCGTGCCACTACCCATAATAAAGGAATCTTCAACGGAATAGATGCTGTGGTATTAGCCACGGGGAACGATTTTAGAGCTGTTGAAGCTTGTGGGCATACCTATGCTGCCCGCGATGGAAAATACCGTAGTTTGACTTCTATTGAGATAAAGGAGGGGCGTTTTAAATATGTTTTGAGAGTTCCCATGGCCTTAGGAACCGTTGGAGGATTAACCAAATTGCATCCTTTAGCACGTTTTACTATGGAATTGCTTGGTGACCCTCATGCCGATGATTTAATGCAAATAGCTGCTGTGGCTGGATTAGCGAATAATTTTGGTGCGTTGAGATCCCTAACCACCAAGGGAATTCAAAAAGGTCATATGAAAATGCACTTATTAAATATTTTGAATAACTTTGGCGCCACTGAAACTGAAAAACAGACTGCTGTAGAATATTTTAAGACTCGTAAAGTTTCTTTTTCAGTAGTAGAAGATTTTATTAATGATATTCGACAATAATTTAAATAGAGGATTCATAACTTTAAGTACTCTAAATACTTGAAGTACTTTAAGTGCTAATATATGAACATAGCCGCATTTCATTCCAACGGAAAATTACTCATTACTGGGGAATACCTAGTTCTTGATGGTGCTTTGGCTATGGCTGTCCCTACAAAATATGGACAACGCCTCGAAGTGAGTTTGCATGAAGAGTTCAGTGGTATTCGTTGGGAAGCCAAAGTATTAAATAAAGGATGGCTTCAAGTAAACTTCGGGTCCAGACTATTTAATATCATCCACACCAACGATCAGAAGATGGCTTTACATTTGAAAAACATCCTCAAAAAAGCTTTCGATTTGGCAAGTATTTCTGTAGATAATCAGAAAGGCATTAAAATAAGAACCAATCTAGATTTTGATAAAAATTGGGGTTTGGGCTCTAGTTCTACTTTATTATCGAATATAGGTTATTGGCTCGATGTAAATCCTCATCAATTGGTGCGTCAAACCAGTAATGGTAGTGGGGTAGATGTGGCAACTGCTCGCAGTAATAGTCCTATATTCTATCAGTTGGTCAATGGAGAACCCAAGGTGACAACCATCGACTTTAATCCCTTATTTAAGAAGAATATATATTTTGTTCATTTGGGCAAGAAGCAGAATTCTTCCAATAGTGTAGCTTCTTATAAGCAAAAAGTAAAAGCTTCCAGTCAAAATATAGTGGAGGTAAGTCTATTAAGTGAGGTCATATCAAAAACAAAATCCCTCTTCGATTTTGATAAAGCATTGGCAGAGCATGAGAAAATTATTTCCAGTTTAATAGGGGAACCAAGAATAAAGGATACCTATTTCAACGATTTTGATGGAGAAATAAAATCTCTAGGTGCCTGGGGTGGAGATTTTGTATTGGCTACCTATTCTGGTGATGAGCAAGATTTAAAAAAATACTTCCGAAACAAAGGTCATCAAACCATATTGAGTTACGATGACATGGTCTTATAGAAACGATAAGGCATAAAAAAACCTGAAATGAATCAGGCTTTAATATTTTTAGTACTCGTCTTCGTTAAAGAAAAAATCCTCTTTCGTGGGATAATCAGGCCATATGTCCTCGATTCTCTCATAAATTTCACCTTCGTCCTCCAATTCGCTTAAGTTTTCAATTACTTCATCGGGTGCGCCAGATCTGATGCTAAAGTCAATAAGCTCCTCCTTTGAGGCTGGCCAAGGAGCGTCTTCAAGTTTTGAAGCTAATTCTAATGTCCAATACATACCTTATGTGGTTTTATATTTTTTGCAAAAATAATTTTTTTTCCATTCCATACAAGCCTTTTTTAAAATACTTGTTGATAAGTTGAACATTATTTTGAAAAACAATAATAATTGTAAGCCATTCGGAATGCATTTTCAGTAAATATAATAATAAAGTTTCATGTATTGGAGGATAGTTTAATGGCTGAAATCCCTATAAATACTGAGTTATTTACTGAATGATTTCATTCTTCACAGTTTGTAGTTAGTTTTCCAAGTGTATAGTAGAAAAATCTAATATTTTTCATTTATTTTTGAAGGTTATATTCAAACATAAACACAAATTAAATAATTAAAATTGATCTTATTAATAAAACAAAAGATGAAAAAATTAATGTATTTGGGAATGGGAGCATTAATCATGTTCAGTTCCTGTCAAAATGGTGAGCATAATAAAATGACTATGGAGAAACCCCTTGCACGTAAAGACGCCAAAGAGTTAGTAACACATGGCGATAAACGAGTAGATGATTATTTTTGGATGCGTTTATCTGATGAACAAAAGAATGCAGAAACTCCAGATGGTCAAACCCAAGAAGTTTTAGATTATTTAAATGCAGAAAATGCATACACCGAGCAGGTAATGGAACATACAGCTCCACTACAACAAAAGTTATATGATGAAATAATTGCACGAATTCAGCAAACGGATCAAAGTGTTCCGGTTCGTAAGAATGGATACTGGTATTATTCAAGATATGAGGAAGGTATGGATTATGCATTCAATTGTCGTAAGAAAGATACTGACGGAGCTACAGAAGAAGTGATGCTAAACCAGAATGTGATGTCTGAAGGACTTAGCTATTTTGCTGTTGGTGGTCAAGCAGTAAGTCCAGACAATAAACTTTTGGTGTATGGCGTAGATACGGTCTCTCGTCGTCAGTATACTCTTTTTGTCAAGAACTTAGCTACAGGTGAGTTATTAAAAGATGTATTGGAGAATACCACCGGTGGAGCTACCTGGGCGAATGACAACAAAACTATCTTTTACACAACTAAAGATCCTGTTACCTTACGTTCCAATAAAATCTTTAAGCATGTTCTTGGAACAGATCAATCAAAAGATAAATTGGTGTATGAAGAGTCTGACGAAACCTATAATACTTTTGTATACAAAACCAAATCGGATAAGTATTTAATGATTGGTTCCAGCCAGACTTTATCTACTGAGTTCCGTTTCCTCGATGCCAATACTCCAAATGGGGAATGGAAAGTGATACAACCTAGAGAAGAGGACATGATTTATAGCGTTTCTCATTTTGGTAAGGATTTTTATATCACCACTAACTGGGATGCAAAAAACTTCCGTTTAATGAAAACTCCAGTGAATAAAACCACCAAGGATAACTGGACAGAAGTGATTGCGCATAGAGATAATGTTTTGTTAGAAGGAATCGAAATATTTAAAAAATTCTTAGTGGTTTCTGAAATGAAAGAAGGTTTAAGTGAAATCAGAGTCATTAACTGGAGAACTAATGACGAATATTATATGGAGTTTAATGATCCTGCCTATATGGCTTATGTTTCAGCAAATCCTGAATTTGATACTGAGATTTTAAGATATGGCTACACTTCTTTAACTACACCAAATAGTACTTTTGACTATAATATGGTGACTAAGGAACAAGAATTACTCAAACAACAAGAGATTATGGATCCTAATTTCTCCCCAGAAAATTATGCTTCGGAGAGAGTAATGGTAGAAGTTAGAGATGGTGTTAAGGTTCCGGTTTCTATGGTTTATAGGAAAGGAATGGAGCGTACGGGAAAGAATCCTCTATTGCTTTATGCTTATGGTTCTTATGGTAGTAGTACCGATCCTTATTTTAGTTCTGTTAGACTCAGCTTACTCGATCGTGGCTTTATATTTGCCATTGCTCATGTAAGAGGAGGTCAAGAAATGGGAAGGCATTGGTATGAGGATGGAAAACTCCTAAAGAAGATGAATACTTTCAATGATTTTATCGACTGTGGGAAATATTTAGTGGACGAGAAATATACTTCTAGCGATCATCTTTATGCTTATGGTGGTTCTGCCGGCGGTTTATTAATGGGTGGAATTATCAATATGGATCCAGAATTATGGAATGGTGTAGTTGCTGCTGTACCTTTTGTTGATGTGGTTTCTACCATGTTGGATGAGAGTATTCCACTAACAACTGGTGAGTTCGACGAGTGGGGAAATCCTAAAAACGAAGAATACTACCATTATATGAAGTCTTATTCTCCTTATGATAATATCGAAAGAAAAGCTTATCCTAACCTTTTAATCACCACAGGGTACTGGGATAGCCAAGTTCAGTATTGGGAACCAGCTAAATGGATTGCTAAACTAAGAGCCTATAAAACCGATGATAATCTGTTAATGATGGATTGCAATATGGATGTAGGACATGGAGGTGCCTCTGGACGTTTCAAGAGATATAAAGAAATTGCATTGATGTATGCTTTCTTCCTCGATTTAGAAGATATTAAAGAATAGTGACACCGATGATGAAATGAACTTAGCGTTAAAATTAACCTTAATAAAAATGGATCATTTCCTATCGGCATTAACCATTGTAATAATGAAATGCTTAAGAGTTAATTTCATTATACAATTAGTATGATTCTAAAAAAAAAAGCGAAAATCATGTGATTTTCGCTTTTGTTGTTGTTCTGAAATCATTAGCGGCCTAATTATTATTAAAGATTCCTCGCTACGCATCTGAATGACAGGTGTTTTGGTAACTCATAAGGAAGAAGGGCTTTGCTTTTTTTAATGCTAAAAGCAAAGCCCTTCTTCCTTCCTGTCAAATTCTAACACCCTGTCATTCTGAACCTAATGAAATGAAGTGAAGAATCTTTTTTAATATGGAACTTCTTTTGGACAGTATTGCTCTGAAATTACTATTGCTTCTTAGAATCTTCCAATAAAAAGTCATACTTATAACCATGACCAAAGTCTTTGTTAAGGATTAGTTTACCTTTAAAAGTCACCACATCGCCTATTTTAAAGTCAATAGCATCGCTTGTAGTTACCGTTAAATCAAACACCCCATTATACTCTGTTCCATCTTGAATATGAACCCAATTGGTATTCATGATTTCTTCGTTAATTTTCACCACTTGACCTTTAACTATAATTTCTTGGTCTTTTAATTTTGATTTCTTTTCAAAAACTTCGGCTAATGTATATCCATTTGCAGCTTTTTCAACTTTTATTTTTGTATGAACATCTTGATCATTTTTATGTTCTCCACCGATAGTTTTTTCCTTTTGTTCTGGTTTAGTTGCATAAAAATCATTGATAAAAAAGATTGATGAAAATACTTTACCTAAGCTTTTACTTTCGAAGTTTTTCATTTCCATGGCATCTTTATAATAGTAGGTATCGCCAATTTTTACCTCACGAGCACTTACAGCTGCCATAAAAGTTTTACCATTTTCTTCTAATTTTACATAAGTATAGGATCCACTAGTTGTAGCTTCTAGTACTTTAGCCTCATGCATAGTACTATTTATTTTTGCCAAAGCATCTTCATAGGAAGCATCACTTTGGGTATTCGTGGTATTGGTTTTTTCGGCATTATTGCAAGCCATTAATCCCAGACCTAAAGCAATAATAATGATTAGATTTTTCATATTTTAATTTCGATTTTAATTATTTCAACATTAATGATAAAGCAACAACTCCAGGTCCTGCATTTAATGCAAGGGCAGGAGTGGCGTCGCTAATAAAAGCAGGTTTAATACCTGTTAGTTTTTCGACTTCTTTTGCATAATGATTAGCTGTAGATTCATTATTGGCATGTGAAATGGCAAATCCCCAAATTTCGTGATCTGAAATGAGCTTTCTCATCTCATTCATCACTAATTTAATGCTACCCTTTTCACTAAGTGGTTTGCCAAATATATCAGCAGATCCTTCATTATTAACCTTTACAAGAGGTTTTAGGCTGAGCAGTTTACCAATAGCACCTTTAACAGGACTCACTCTTCCACTTTTCACCATATATTTCATGGTTTTACTGCTAACTAATGTGTGGGTTTTTATAGCCCACTCGTCCATTTTATTAACGATTTGGTCTTTTGTCATACCCGATTCAGCTGCCATAGCAGCACGTAACACGATTAAGCCTTGCCCACATGCAGCATTCTTTGAATTAACTATCGATATGTCTTTATTTTGCTGTTGAGCAATACTTGTTCCCGCTTTATTAGAATTACTCCAAACTCCGCTTAGTTTAGCGCTGATATGTATCCCAATGATAGAATCATAATGAGTAGCCAAATAATCATATTTATTTAAAAAATCATGATAACTAGGTTGTGCTGAATTGGGATAAATAGGAGAGGAGTCCATTTTCTTATATAATTCTTTGGGCTTTAAAGTCAGACCATCTAGGAAAAACTGCTCTCCAAAATGTATTTTAAGTGGAACTACTTGAATCTGGTATTTATCAATGAGTTCTTTAGGTAAATCGCAAGCACTATCAGTAATGAAACCAATAGGCAGTTTACGATTATTTACTATTTCCTTTTGCATCACCATATCATCAACTTTTTGAAAGGTAATGTTTCCATATGGTTCTATATGTGAAAACACATGTGCTGGATCGTCGGTATGTATGTGTAGACGTAATTTTCTAGGTGACCCCGCAATAACTAATGAATCCCCATAGCTTGATAATTTGTTTTTAAAAATATTTTTCAAATTATCATTGGCTTTATCCATAACTACTAAACATTCAGTGCAGTATCTGTAGTTTACTTCTTCATGAGAAATATGCTCACTTACATCTTGTATTTTAACTACGTTTCTGGCTTGAAGTATAGAACGAATTTCTCCGTGTAGGAAAAAGTCGGTCATACCTTCTAAGAAATGAACAAATGCTTTTCCACCAGCATCTACCACTTTTGCTTTTGCTAAAACCTCAAGCTTTTTCGGAGTTTCCTCTAAGCTTTTTTTTGCACTGCTTAATGATGCGGCTATCAATTCATTAAAATCTTGGAATTTGTCTTTTAGCTTATCCACGGATTCTGCCCATTCACGCATCACAGTAATCATGGTACCTTCTACAGGATTACTAATAGCTTCATAGCTATATATAACAGCAGATTTTAAGGCTTTTGAAAAATCCTCAACAGAGATATTATCTTTGTCTTTGTCTAAAATATCAGAAAAACCATAAATAAATTGCGCGAAGATAATTCCTGAGTTTCCTCTAGCTCCTACCAATGCAGCATCAGCAATGGCATCAGCAGTTATTTTTAAATTTGAGGTTGGAATATAGGTGTCTATAATGGAACGCATGGTACTAGCTAAATTTGTGCCAGTGTCTCCATCCTGAACAGGGAAAACATTTATCTTATTTATAGCCTTTTGATGTTCGAATATTCTCTGAGCTCCAGCTAAGAAACTGTAATAGAATCTTTTGCCATTTAGCACATTGGTATTAATACCTTCGTATTTCAATGTTCCTCCTTTGTTAATGAACACAAAGATATCAATTTAATATTGAGAGCTTAAATTTTAAGACTTTTTTAAAGGTAATAAAACTCTGTTAATGTATTAACAATCAGTAGGGAGTGTGCTGATAATAATAGTTTTAGAGGTTTGAGAGCTGATTTTGAATCGGTTATCAATTCGGTGACCAATAATCCAAACAATTTTATTTTTAGAGCATAAAACCCAGGTATTCTGTTTCTCAAAAAGACTCATTTTGTGGTCTATAAAAAAATCAGAAACAAGTTTTTTTTGTCCTTTCATTCCCAGTGGATAAAAATAATCACCTTGTTTCCATTTACGAATTTTCAATGGGAATTCTATTAAATCTGCATCCAGTTTGGCTATATTCTTATCAGCAATGATATCGGTATTTTCTGAGGATTCTATTTTTAATTTTATGGGTGTTTCTATTGGCGAGGAAGTTGATTTAATATCATACTCCTGCACATCATCAGAAATTGTTTCCTTGAGGAGAAGGTATTTTCGGTCTCTTAGTAATTGATAGCTGGACGAGTAGAATAAGGCTCCAACTTGACTGAACTCGTTTTCTTGCAGTACTTGTTTGCATTGGCTATAATTAAAACCAAATTCTTTTAAAAACTCGTATAAAATTGTTGTTGCTTGAGCATGGCTCCTCAAGGTTTCTAAAGGGATACTCCAGCCTTCTTTAGTTTTGAGCAGTAATTCTTTCTTGAGCTCCTCTATTTTTTGTAGATATATTTGTTCAGTTTCATAAAATCGACCCATATTTTCAATGATAGTCTGTTTAACACCTCCATTAATTTCTTGTAGAAGAGGTAAAACTTGATGCCTTATTTTGTTTCTTAGATATTTAGTTTTCGCATTGGAACTATCTTCTCGCCAACTTAAATTATTTACTTCTGCATGCTGAGTAATATCTTCTCTGCTGGCAAATAATAGGGGATGAATTAATGTGCCTTGCTTAGGTAAAATTCCATGCAGCCCAGATATTCCTGTACCTCGAATTTGATTGATAAAATAGGTTTCAATGGCATCGTCAGAATGATGAGCGGTTGCATAATATTCGAATTCGTTTTCTTTGCAAAGCTTTTTAAACCAATTCACTCTTTGTGCTCTAGCCGACATTTGAATGGAAATCCCCGATTCTTCAGCATAAGCTTTAGTAGGAATTTTGGTTCTAAACAATGGGACTTGATACTTTTTGGCCAATTGGATTACAAATTTTTCGTCTTCGTTAGATTCTTCAGCTCTCAATCCGAAATTGCAATGAGCAATCGCAAAATCAATTTTTGCAAGATGGTATAAATCACATAAAACTACAGAATCTCTACCTCCTGATACACCAATTAAAACGGGAGAGGAGGAGGTGAGTTGATGGTGCTGACTAAAATTTAAAAAGGATTTTAACATGATGCAAATTTAGGAATCTTTACATTCTGGCATAAAAAGCATCTTCAATATGAGTAATATCTTTTTTGTTTTCGTTATATAGCACTGAAATAATGTCGAATCGGGCTTCTTCTTGAATGTTAAAACGGACAATATATTCATTGGCCGCCTTAACTAAAAAGCCTTGTTTAGTCTTGTTAACGAAGGTATATGGCTCTCCAAAATAGTTAGTTTTCCGGGTTTTTACTTCTATAAAAACAATGAAATCATCTTTTCGGGCAATGATGTCTATTTCTTTGTGAATGAATCTCCAATTGGTTTCTAAGATTTTGTATCCTTTTTTTACCAAATATTCGAGAGCTAACTTTTCTCCAAAATTTCCTAAGTCATTGTGATCTGCCATTTTTATTTTCCTGCTGGGCCTATATATTTAGCGTCACCAAAACCTAAAATGGGGTAGAAGATAATTCCAAAGAATATTAGTCCTATAGTAAATAACACATCTTTACCGAAACTTTTTGAAAGAAGGTTTGTCATCCAAATGATTAGGATAATATTGAAAAATGGTACAAAAATGATGAGTAATAACCACCATCCAGGTTTACCGACAATTTTTAAAAGAATATAAAGGTTGTAAAATGGAATAAGTGCTGCCCAACCCTTTTGACCAGCTTTTTCGTATATTTTCCACTGGGCTACAATATATACAACAGCAATAAATAGAGAGATGGATAACCAAGTTGAAACGGTAAGCCCTAAAAATAATTCTTGAAATTCGCTCATAGTGATATTTTTTAATTTGATAACTCTTAGATGAACAATATGCGACTAAGTTACAAAAAACTTATTTTCAATTCATTATTATATGCTTGTAAATCAATCTTTCGTCCTAAATAAAGTGCCATATTGGGTTCTATATGTCCACTAGGGAAATCAAAAATAACTGGATAATCATATTCTTTCACCGTCTCCCAAATAATTTCTTTTGCAGATTGTCCATAGGGGATGGTATTGTCATTCATATCATTCATTCCACCAACGATTAGGGCTTTTAGATGATGAAGTTTACCAGTGCGTTTGAGGTTCATCATCATTCTATCCATGTGGTATAGATATTCATCCAAGTCTTCAATAAATAGTATTTTTCCATCCGTATTTATATCACTTATACTACCTAATAAGCTGTATAGTATGGATAAATTGCCACCAATTAGTGGAGCTGTTACATTTCCTTCTCGTAAAACTTGACAATTCTTTAATTGATAGGCCTCTAATTCGCCAAATAAAGCTTGTTTCAAACTTAGTATAGACTCATTTTCCACTAGATTTGTTGGGAAATTAATGGGCATAGTGCCGTGAATGGTTTCAATTTCTAAAACTTGATGAATATGCGAATGAAAAACAGTGATATCAGAATACCCTATTAGCCATTTGGGGTGAACTTTAAATTTAGAGAAATCTAATTGGTCAATAATCCTTACACTTCCATATCCTCCTCTGGTCGATAGTATTCCTTTCACATTAATATCGTCAAGAAACTCTTGCATATCGGAAGTCCTTTCAGCATCTTTCCCTCCAAATTGATGGTGAGATGAGAAAATGTGGCGTCCAAAAACGGGTTCTAAACCCCATCTTTGCAATAACTTTACCGCTGATTTTACTTCTTGTGATGATATTTTTCTTGCTGGTGAAACCAAACCAATTCTATCACCTGATTTTAAGTAGGGAGGTCTTTTCATGATATCGATTTTGATTTAACAAATTTAATAAGATTTATGGCTTTTTATTGATGCGATTACATATTTATCTGTTTAAATTTGCAGAATATTTATTTAGAAAATTATGGCACTGATCAAAAAAGTAAAAGGGATAGAACCCATTATAGGCAAAAATGTATTTTTAGCTGACAATGCAACCCTAGTTGGTGATGTTGAAATCGGCGACGATTGTAGTATATGGTTTAATGCAGTGGTGAGAGGCGATGTTCATTCTATTAGAATTGGTAAGAATGTAAATATTCAGGATGGTGCTGTTATCCATTGTACTTATCAAAAAGCAGGAGTTATTATTGGTGATAATGTTTCCATTGCTCATAATGCCATTATCCATGGTTGTACCATAGAAGCCAATGTGTTAGTTGGAATGGGTGCTATTTTAATGGACGATGTTTATGTGGAGAGCAATAGCCTTATTGCTGCAGGTGCATTAGTTTCAAAAGGAACTAGAGTGAAATCAGGGGAGGTCTGGGCTGGAGTACCCGCCAAGAAAATTAAGGATATTGATGAATCATTATTGGAAGGTGAAGTGAATAGAATCTCTTCATCCTATAATATGTATGCCAGTTGGTATGGTGAAGAGGAGAACAAATAATTCGGATCTCTTCATCATCATATTATTTACTACTTTTGAATCTTAAACAATACTTATGGAACGAATTGCGGTATTCCCCGGCTCTTTTGACCCAATTACGAAAGGTCATGAGTCTGTTATTAAAAGGGCAGCTTTATTATTTGATAAAATTATTGTAGCCATAGGAGTTAATTCTCAGAAAAATACTTTTTTTGATATGGATGTTCGTGTTAAAATGATAGAAGCTACTTTTGAGGATTTCGATAATATAAGTGTAAGCCATTATTCTGGCTTAACTGTTGATTATTGCAAATCTGTTAATGCAAATTATTTATTGAGAGGACTAAGAACAGCTGCAGATTTTGAATTTGAAAGAAGCATTGGTCAAATCAATAAACAAATGGATACTTCAATTGAAACCATATTTATGCTCACTCAGCCAGAGCATACTCCTTTAAACTCTTCCATTATTAGGGATATTTTGAAACATGGTGGGAATGCACAGCAATTTGTACCTAAAAAAGCTTGGAATATTATTTTAGAAAATATTTAGTCCAATTCACCGTTTTCATAATATGAAAAACTCCTTTTTTTTTCGTTTTAGTTTGTTGTTTGCAATATTGATTGTTTCAATAGCTAATAATATGGCATTACCTGTCATTATTAATGGTAAGTCTGCAGCAGCTGATGCATTTGTATTTAGGGTTTACCATGAAGCAGATCCCATAAGTGGCTTAGAGGTTTTATTAGATCAACAAAGGCCCGATGAAAATGGTGTCTTTATGTTGGGTTTTGAAGCAACCGAAATACAGAAAGTATCTATAAGAGTTGGACTCCAAAGCGTTTCGTTTTATGTAATTCCTGGTAAATCCTATAAACTTGATTTCAATGAAATCACTTTGGAGGATCAGAGTATTTTCCTTCCTGAAAAGCCCCTGCATGTTGTTTTTGAGGAAGAAGATATACTCAATCTAGTGATTGATGGTTTTGAATATGAATACCAAAACTTTCTGCAGAATAACTTTGTATATCTAATTAAACTGAGAGAGAAAAGTTTGTATTATAGTTTTGAAAACAAAATAGCTAGTATTCTTGAGGAGACTATTATAGAGGACTCTGCTACAGCCAATTATTTCAATACTTATATAGATTATAGAATGGCTGAGTTAAGATGGACAGCAAGGGTAGAGGGACGAGAAAAAATCGCTAATGATTGGCTGACAGAACAGCCCATTAAATTTTCTAATACCGCTTATTCTATGTTTTTCTTAAAATATTTTGATAAATATATGAATGATTATGATAAAGGAATTCATTTTAGTGAATATAAAAACCTTTTAAACGAAGGCTTACCTATTTTTGAATTGAAAGATAAAATGGGAAAAGACCCTATACTTGTCAAAGAAAAACTGAGAGAGCTGGTTCTCCTCTATTCTATTAAGCAATTATTCTATAATAGTGGAATGAAGAAAGTACAATTGAATGAAATAATCAATCAATTAGCAATGGATAGCAAGTATGTAGAGAATCGAAAGATTTCTGCTAACCTTCTGAAAAGTTTAAACACGTTTGTTTCGGGAGGGGAAGTGCCTCCATTTTCTTTATCTAATCTAGTCGATCAGCAAAAATCAATAAAAGATTTTAAAGGAAAAAGAACTTATCTTATGTTTGTCTCACCAAACTGTGAAACTTGCGAGGCAGATATAAGAGTTTTAAAATCGTTGATTAAAGAAAACAGTAACTTGCAAGTACTAACTGTGTTTACTGGTCTGGAAAAAGAGGAATCTGTAAAATGGGCAAAAGCCCAAAATGCAAATTGGGATTTCTTATGGTTTAATGATGATTTTGCCCTGCTCAATGAATATAGAGTAAAAATTTTCCCTCAATATATCCTCCTCGATGAGCAAACCCATTTATTAGATTACTTCCCACCTAACCCTCGAGAAAATCTGAGATCTTATTTGCAAAGTCTTGACAAACTAAAAGAGGAACAGGAGCAAGAAGCTAGTGATTTCTTTCGAAAAAACTAAAGTGAACTTTTCCATATTTTCTGAGTTCTACAAAGTGCTCATGTTTCTCAAAACTATGCTTATCGGAATGTTCCAATATGAATAGTCCACCTTCTGATAAATGTGTTCCATTAAATATTAACCCAGGTAAGGTTTCAATATGGTCTAACTCAAATGGAGGATCAGCAAAAATTAAAGAAAATGACCTTTTGTTAATACTTAGGAATTTGAATACATCAGTTTTTAAAGGCTGTAGATTCTCCATAGACAAATCATTCTTTACCGAAGTAATAAACTTGAAATGTATTAGATTATTCTCAACACATGTTACGTGTTCGGCTTCTCTAGAAATAAATTCAAAGGAGATACTACCTGTTCCTGCAAATAGGTCTAAAACCTTTTGCTCGTCAAAATAAAGGCGATTGTTTAAGATGTTAAAAAGGCCCTCTTTTGCAATATCAGTTGTAGGTCTGAGCAATAGGTTTTTTGGAGTTTTAAGGCGTCTCCTTCCAAATTTCCCTGCAATTATTCGCATATATTCGATTGTAAGAGTAAGTAATATTGGTGAATAGGTAATTGATCAAAATCCTGACTTAGCATTGCAGGTAATTGCATTCCCATGAAATGTACATTTCTAATATATTGCCAAGCAATATTAAATAGGGCTGAAGAACGGCTGATTTCTCCCATGAAATAGAGAGGATCCTCTTCCGGATTCATTGCTAGCTGTTCAAAAGCTAATAAAATAAAATAGATGAAATCTTCTTTAGTACTATAAGTAAAAGAGTTTGAGAAGATAAGTTCACTATCATAGGCTATAATATGAATATCTCTATCTGAAATATTAACATAAAGCCTTTTACCAATAACCTTGTTTTGATGTAGAATTCTAATATCATTGATTAACACATCTATTATGTGTAAGGTTTGAGCTTTTGAAAAATAGTCTGATATTGTATGTTTTATAAAGGAGGGGATGGCATATGAGATGATACTATCAACACCTGAAATTTTTTTGCTAAGAGTAGTATGAGAATATCCAATGCTTTGATTAAAATCAATTTCTTTATCTTTTTTTGCATCATCTGCATATATTGGAGCCTGTAGATGATATTCTTTATGGTCAAGGATTACCTTTACTGAGGGAAAGACCATAAATTCAAAATTCTCTTTTTCTAGAGTATCCAATAAGGATTGGTTGAGCATCTGCCATTTTTGCTCAGAACTACCATCTTTATTCCAATGAATTCCATATTCCTGAATTTTCAAAATCTTCTTGGTCTCTGCAGAAAATATGGCAAAAGAAAATCCATTCAGCCGAAGCTGAATGGATAGTCTGTAATTTTTATGATTTTCAACTGAATAAGTTGAATCGAAATATTCTGCCCTTGCTTTTAAAGAATCTTGCCTTGGCATAAATATTACTTCCAGTTACCTTCAGTAGAAGCTTCTGTTAGACTTCCAACTTTTAAACCTGGGTATTTACTCATTTCAGTTAATTTCTTATTCAAGTTTATAATTAACTGTTTGTCCAATCCCTTTAAGATAACGTCATATGAAACCTGACATTCGAAAACATTTACAGGCGACCCTCCTCTAGTAATAGCTCCAGAAGCGAGTTCAAATTTTTCGTTTGCAAAGTATTTTTGCGGAATGGGTACATATTTAAGATGATCTGCATTAAATAGCTCTCTATGACTAAATAATGAATCAACAATAGGAATATACCCTAGAGTATCACGTATAATTAAAGTATTTGTGGTATCATTAGGGTCTGCTATTTCTTTAATAATTGGAAATTCGCTATCCTTAATAAAGGAGATTAGAGTATCCCAGTCAGCCATGTAAGTCCCATTAATGGTTTTGTATGCCAATTGTGCTGCTCTAATGTCTTCTAATTTTTGAATGACTAGTTCTTCTCTTAGGTCTTTTTCTTTATTGAATCTTACGGGTTCCATAATACTTTCAACTACAAAGTAACCTAATACTATAATTGTAACAAGTAGAACAAGTTTAAGTATGATTTTCATCTTTCTATCTTTTTATTATTATCTCAAATTAAATACTTCAACTAAGGGCAAAAATAAGATTTTTGATTAGAAGAAAGCATATATTTTAAAAATATTTCTTCGTTTTTTCATTTATCTAATAATCAACAATATCTAGCAAATATCATTCCATATTTTATTGAAATATGAAGAGACTCATTATTATAGTATACTTAATCTTGACATATTCTTAACAATTGCCTAATCATTTGTTTATAAACAAAATGCTCGAATACTTTTATGATTAATTATAACTAAAAGGGAATTGGGCTAAGATATTAAAATAGTTTTTCTTGTTTAAAATAATATAAGGAGAGGAGGGATTATAAAAGTTAAATCAAAAGTAAGATATGGAAAACATCTTACTTTTAGCGAGCAAAGATAGTGCTTTGAGCTTATTCTAGTTGTGAAAAAGAATAAA